>JANMGI010000738.1:0-2403 GCA_031374565.1 Paracoccaceae bacterium
CACAACGGGCTGACCTATGCCGATGCGGGTGTGGACATCGACGCGGGCAACGCGCTCGTCGACCGGATCAAGCCTGCTGCCAAGTCCACCACCCGCTCCGGTGTGATGGGCGGCCTTGGCGGGTTCGGCGCGCTTTTTGACCTCAAAGCCGCTGGCTACACTGACCCCATCCTTGTCGCCGCGACCGACGGCGTCGGCACCAAGCTGCGCATTGCCATCGACACAGGCCACGTCGACACCATCGGCATCGACCTCGTCGCCATGTGCGTCAACGACCTTGTCTGCCAGGGGGCGGAACCCCTGTTTTTCCTTGACTATTTCGCCACCGGCAAGCTGGAGGTTGAAGAAGCCAGCCGCATCATCACCGGCATTGCCAAGGGCTGCGCTGACAGCGGCTGCGCGCTGATCGGCGGCGAGACGGCGGAAATGCCCGGCATGTATCACAAGGGCGATTTCGACCTCGCCGGGTTCGCCGTCGGCGCGATGGAGCGTGGCGCAGACCTTCCCCGCGACGTGCAGGACGGCGACATTCTCCTTGGCCTCGCCTCCAGCGGCGTTCATTCCAACGGCTACAGCTTCGTCCGCAAAGTGGTGGAACTCAGCGGCCTCGGCTGGGATGCGCCCTCGCCGTTCTCTGCCGGAACTCTGGGCGCGGCGCTCCTCACCCCGACCCGTCTCTACGTCAGGCAAGCCCTCGCCGCCACCCGCGCCGGTGGGGTCCACGGCCTGGCCCACATCACCGGCGGCGGGCTGACCGAAAACCCGCCTCGCGTCCTGCCCGAAGGCCTGGCCTGCGAAATCGACCTTGGCACCTGGACCTTGCCACCCGTCTTCCGCTGGCTGGCCGCGACTGCCAACATGTCCGAACCCGAGCTTCTGAAGACCTTCAACTGCGGCATCGGCATGATCTTCGTCGTCGCCGCAGACCGCGCAGACGCATTGACCCAACTCCTGCAAACCGAGGGCGAGACTGTCACCCGCCTTGGCCGGATCGTGGAAGGGCAGGGGGTCATCTACACGGGTCGCCTGCTGTGAAACGCGTCGCCATCCTGATTTCCGGGGGTGGCTCGAACATGCTGGCACTGGTGCGCGACATGACGGGTGATCACCCCGCCCGCCCCGTGCTTGTCGCCGCGAACGACCCCGCCGCCGCTGGCCTTTACAAGGCGCAAGACCTCGGTATCCCCACCGCCGCTGTCGACCACCGACCCTATGGCCGCGACCGGGAAGCGTTCGAGGCAGACCTCGCGCGCCACATTGATGCCTCCCGACCCGACATCCTCTGCCTTGCAGGCTTCATGCGCATCCTGACCCCCGGCTTCATCAACCGCTACGAAGGCCGAATGCTGAACATCCACCCCTCGCTTTTGCCGAAATACCCCGGCCTGTACACCCACTCCCGTGCCCTCGCTGCTGGCGACGCGCAGGCAGGCTGCACCGTCCACGAAGTCACCGCCGACCTGGACGCCGGTCCCGTCCTTGGCCAGGCCACCGTGCCCGTCCTGCCCGGCGACACCGAAGCCACGCTCGCCGCCCGGGTCCTGACGCAAGAACATCAGCTTTACCCCGCCGTCCTCCGTCGCTTTGCCGCCGGGAACCGCACCCTCCTGCGCCTGCCATCATAGCGCCCTCTTCCCTTTTGCCGTCCCAAGACCTATAGCGTCGCGGAATTGGGCGGGATGACCCCGCGGCGAAAGGCAAACCCATGCGCACGATTACGACGACCGAAGACCTCGCCGCGTACTGCGCGCTTGCCAAAAGCCAGCCCTTCGTCACCATCGACACCGAATTCCTGCGCGAACGCACCTACTGGTCCAAGCTTTGCCTGATCCAGATGGCCCTGCCCGGCGCGGGTGAGGCCGTCCTCATCGACCCCATCGAGGGAAACGCAATGTCGATGGAGCCGCTCTACGACCTCTTCCGGCACGAGGCGACGGTGAAGGTCTTCCACGCTGCCCGTCAGGACCTTGAGATTTTCTTTGTCGAAGGCAATGTCTTCCCCAGCCCCCTTTTCGACACGCAAGTCGCCGCCATGGTCTGCGGCTTTGGCGAGCAGGTCGGCTATGAAACCCTGGTCAAGCGCATCGCCAAGGCCAACCTCGACAAGACCTCGCGCTTTACCGACTGGTCGCGCCGCCCCTTAAGCGACGCGCAGAAGGACTATGCTCTGGCGGATGTCACCCACCTGCGGGTGATCTACGAATTCCTTGCAGCCCAGCTTAACAAGAACGGTCGCGCCGGTTGGGTGGCCGAAGAATTGTCGATTCTGACCGACCCCGCCACCTACACCATCAACCCGGATGAAGCATGGCAGCGTATCAAAACGCGCACCACATCGGGCCGCTTCCTCGCCGTGGTCAAGGCCCTTGCGAAATTCCGCGAAACCTACGCTCAGGGCCAGAA
>JANMGI010000742.1:0-1725 GCA_031374565.1 Paracoccaceae bacterium
GAGATCATCGACGAATACGGCGCCGACGCGCCGCGGTTTGCCAATGCCGCGATGGCCTCGCTTGGCGGCGTGCTGAAGCTGGATACCCAGCGCATCGCGGGCTACCGGAACTTCGGCACCAAGCTGTGGAACGCCTGCCGCTTTGCCGAGATGAACGGGGTCTGGGAGGGTCATACGACCGGCCCCGCGCCCCAACCCACCGCGACCGCCAACAAGTGGATCATCGGCGAGACGGCGCGCACCCTCGCCGAGGTCAACGAGGCGCTGGAGACGTTCCGCTTCGACACCGCCGCCGACGCCCTCTACAAGTTCGTCTGGGGCAAGGTCTGCGACTGGTATGTCGAATTCGCCAAGCCCCTGTTCGACGGCCCCGACGCCGCCGAGACGCGGGCGACGATGGCCTGGGTGCTGGATCAGAGCATGATCCTCCTCCACCCCTTCATGCCCTTCATCACCGAAGAGCTGTGGGGCACCACCGGCAAGCGTGAGAAGCTGCTGGTCCACACCGACTGGCCCACCCTGCCCGAAACCCTGATCGACGCCGAAGCCGACACCGAAATGTCTTTCGTCACTACGCTCATCGACGACATCCGCTCTGCCCGCGCGCAGGTGCATGTGCCCGTAGGCCTGAAGGCCGACCTCGTGGCGACCTCCCTCACCGATGCCGCGCGGCAAGCGTTCCAGCGCAATGAGACGCTGATCAAACGGTTGGCGCGGATCGACACGCTGACCGAAGGACCGGCCCCCAAAGGCTCCATCGCCGTGGCGGCAGAGGGGGCGGCCTTTGCGATCCCTCTCCAAGGCCTGATCGACATCGAAGAGGAGAAATCCCGCCTGCAAAAAGCCCTCGATAAATTGGGCAAGGAGATCGGCGGGCTGAAAGGGCGGCTCGACAATGTGAACTTCGTCAAATCGGCCCCGGAGGATGTGGTGGTGGAAGCGACGGCGAACCTGGAGGCACGGCAGGAGGAAGCCGACAAGATCAGGTCAGCGCTGAACCGACTGGCTGACCTGGACTAAACTTAAGGGGGTAAGGAAAACCGACCCAAGCCTTTCCAGGGCCAATACGTCACAATGATGCCAACCCGGAAAGGACCCCCCGATGCGCCTGCCCTTTGCCGCCCTTGCCCTGATCGGCCTGACCACCGCCGCCCAGCCGCTGACCACGAAGCTTTACCCCGAAATCACACTGCGGGGCGGCGAGGGTCAGGTGATTCCCGACACCGGGGTAACGCTGCTTCTGACCGGCATCACCGACCAGCGCTGCCCGCCCGAGGTGGACTGCGTCTGGGAAGGCATGATCCGCGCCGAGATCACGGTGCTGACGGCCAGTCAGGAGCTGACCGGGATCGTCCTGTGCAACCAGTGCGACGACGGCGAAGGTCTGGTCACTGTCGCCGGGTTGACCATCGGGCTTGTCGGTCTTGCCCCCTCGACCGAAGCGCTTGCGAAGCTGGGCCGCGCGCCCTTGCTAACCGACTATGAACTGACGGTGAATTACGGCCCGGCCGAGTGACCCCTTGAGCTCAGGCGCGTATTTGTCCACCCTTTGCGTGGAGGTGATGCATGACCTGGCTTTCCCGCATGGCCGAACGACAGATGCAGAAGGCGCGTCTGAAAGGTGAACTTCAGGGGCTGAAGGGTGAGGGCAAACCTCTACCCGACCGAACCGGCGACGCCTTCATCTCCCCCGGAGATGCCGTCGGCTTCCGGATCATGGCCGAG
>JANMGI010000768.1:0-1560 GCA_031374565.1 Paracoccaceae bacterium
GCATCATGGCCGCCGCCGTCGCCCGCCACGTCGGCGCGCGGCATGTGGTGATCACCGACATCAACCAGGCCCGCCTCGACCTTGCCGCGCAGGTCGCCGACGTGGTGCCGGTCAACGTCGCCACGACAGACCTGAAATCGGTCTACCCCTCCCTCAAGATGAGCCAAGGCTTCGACGTGGGGATGGAGATGTCGGGCAGCCAGCAGGCCCTCGACCAGATGGTCGAGCACATGGTCATGGGGGGCCGCATCGCAATGCTGGGCATTCCGCCCGGCAAATCGCCGGTCGACTGGTCCCGTATCGTCTTCAAGGCCATCACCATCAAGGGCGTCTACGGCCGTGAGATCTTCGAGACCTGGTACAAGATGTTCGCCATGCTGGAAAACGGCCTCGACATCCGCCGGGTGATCACCCACCGCTTCAAGGTGGACGACTTCGAAGCAGGCTTCAGTGCCATGCGGTCCGGACTGTCCGGTAAAGTCGTGCTGGACTGGACCTGACATGTCTGAGTAACCTGCGGGGAACAATAGGTTAACCGGGTCAGATTGATGTTTCGCACGATTATTGGCTTTCTGGTGTTTCTCGTCATTTCGCCGGTGGGCGATGCAATCAACGGATTCTTCAAGGCGCCGGATGGCTCCTGTTCCGCGCTGGCAGTCTTGCGACCGAACCGGATGGCGTTTCTCTGTTCGGATGGTATCGCGGTTGCGCATGTCACGTCTCTGGACTTGCCAGACCCCTATCATCCTTCCTGTATCAAGGAAGCGCTTCTTGGCATCCAGGCCATGGCAACCCTCAAACTTTCGCTTTACGCCTCGGGTGACATACGAACTTTCAGCTTCTATCGCGACGAAGGCGTGTTTCACGCTGGAGTGATGGTAGACTTTGAGCCAGTCGAAAGCATCTTTCTGGATCACATGAAAGCAACGACCTTGAACCGGCCGCGGGGGGACTGGTGTTCCAAGTGACGCCGCACCCGTGTCTGCCCGCATCTCTGCGACGGCTTTCCCTTCCGCAAGTATCCCCGCCGGAGGCTCTTAGTCCAGGCCGCTTTGCGTCCTTCACGCAAAGTGGCGCGCCAAGTGGTCTTCGCGCGCCAGCGCTCAACTTTACAACCGCCCCAACCCACGCCACCACAGGTCTGCGCGCGCAACAGCGGTCAGTATCGCCCTTGAAATGCCCCGAAATGGCCCAACGGCGTTAAGGGGCTGGTAACCCTTTAACGGCTCACTTGCCCTTGGGGAAAAGGGGAGCGCCAACATGGACGGATCACGACAGTCAGGCTTCGCCGAAGCACGCATGTCCTTCGCCACCGCCCAGCCTGCCCTTGCGGCCCCCAGCCCCGTCCTTGCCGAAGGCCGCCGCTTCCGGGTCCGCACCTTCCGCCTCGCCCCGGGCGAAGCCACCGCGCTGCACTCCCACCTGCATCGCTCGGCACACTGGGTCGTCGTAGAAGGCACCGTCGAGATCACCACCGGCATCCGCTCGCGTCTCTTGGGTGAGGGCGAGACTGTCCATATTCCCCTCGGTCAACCGCACCGACTGGAAAACCCCGGCCGC
>JANMGI010000122.1:0-2232 GCA_031374565.1 Paracoccaceae bacterium
TCCCGCCGATGCCGGTGGTCTGCATCCCCATGCTCGCTGCGAAATCGGCAGCACCCAGGCTCATCGCCTGCAAGCGCGGAGATGAAGCCGCGATCTCCTCGACATGCGCAATTCCCGCCGCCGTCTCGATGATCACTTCCAAGCTGATGCGCTTCCTGCGTCCCGCCGCTGCCTCGCAAGCTGTGACCAGAGCATCCACCGCATAGACATCTGCCGCGCAACCAACCTTGGGGATCATGATCTGGTCCAGCCGCTCGTCCGCCTGTTCCAACAGGTCGACGACGTCGCGATACCAGTAGGGCGTGTCCAGACCGTTGATCCGGACGGACAGGGTCTTCTTGCCCCAGTCGATGTCGCTGATTGCCTTTATGATGTTCGCCCGCGCCTGCGGTTTGTCTGCCGGGGCGACCGAATCCTCCAGATCCAGATTGATCACATCCGCCGCCGAGGCCGCCATCTTGGCGAAAAGCTCGGGCCGCGAGCCGGGCGCAAAAAGCTGGCAGCGGTTAGGGCGGGCGGGGGCGGGGGGTTGCAGGCGAAAGCTCATTCTGCTGATCCTACGGCAATCAAGTTTCGAACTGGATGTCGTTTGCGATATAATCTTGCGTATCGGATCGCAAGCGCTGTTTCGCGCTTGCAGCATTTCCCATCGAAATCCGGTCTTGCATCCCGACCCTTCCCGGTCCGCGCGGATGAAATCTGATTCGACCGCGCGTCGCTGGCGGGCCTGAAAGGCAAGCATGACGTGGTCAATCTCAAGCTGGAAAAGACCGGGGGCTTGACCGAGGGCCTGCTGACCCGCGACCTTGTGCGCGAGATGGTGTTCGGTGTGATGGTCGGCTGCATGGTGGGATCTTCGCTGGCGATGGACCCGGCGGTGCTGCTGACGCGGCGGGCGGGGTGGACAGACCTTGACGGGCTGCTCCTTCTGGCCGAAGACCAACCCCATCCCTTGCCCTACGATGTTGCAGGGGTCCACCCGCCCGACGCCAACCTTTGGGGATGATCATGAGCCGCACCGTCTATGTGAATGGAGACTACTTTCCCGAGGCCGAGGCGAAGGTGTCGATCTTCGACCGGGGTTTCCTGATGGCCGATGGGGTCTATGAGGTGACGAGCGTTTTGGACGGCAAGCTGATCGACTTCGAGGGCCACGTGAAGCGGCTGGAGAGGTCGTTGCGGGAGTTGGAAATGACCTGCCCGGTTTCGGCTGACGAGCTTCTGGCGATGCACCGGGAGCTGGTTCGGGTGAACGGGATCGACCAGGGGATGATCTACCTGCAGGTCACGCGGGGCAATCCGGGGGATCGGTCGTTCATGTTCCCCCCGGCAGGTCTTCCGGGGACGATCGTGGCCTTCACGCAGGATATCCCGAACCTGGCCGACGCCCCGGCAGCAATGGTCGGGTTCAAGGTCATCACGATCCCCGACCTTCGGTGGGGTCGGGTGGATATCAAGACGGTGCAGCTTTTGTATCCGTCGATGGGGAAGATGGCGGCCAAGAAGGCGGGGGTGGATGACAGCTGGTTCACCGATGAGGATGGGGCGGTGACCGAGGGGACGTCGAACAACGCCTACATCGTGAAGGGGAACCGGATCATCACGCGGGCCTTGGGGACTGACATCCTGCACGGGATCACCCGGGCGGCGGTGCTGCGCTTCGCGGCGGAGGCTCAGTTCGAGGTGGAGGAGCGGGCCTTCACGGCCGTGGAGGCTCAGGGAGCGGACGAGGCGTTCTCGACGGCGGCATCGATCTTCGTGATGCCGGTGGTCGAGGTGGATGGCAAACCCGTGGGCTCGGGCAAGCCGGGGCCGGTCGCGGTGCGGCTGCGGGAGATCTATCTGGATGAGATGCGCAAGGCGGCGATCTGAGGTGGGTCTTGCGGGGGCAGATTACCCACCCTACCGGGCGGCGGGCCGGGATGTGTCCACGGTGGACAAACTTGGCGTTTTCTTTGAAATCAATGGCTTGAGTTTTTCTGTTAGGGGTCTATTAACATTTGCCCGCACCAGTTCGGGGGCCGCATGACGATCTACATCGACGCCGATGCCTGCCCGGTGAAGGCCGAGGCGGAGACAGTTGCCACGCGGCACAAGATGCGGATGGTTGTCGTGTCGAACGGGGGTATCCGGCCCTCGCAAAACCCGCTGGTAGAAAGTGTGTTTGTCGCGAGCGGCCCCGATGAAGCCGACAAATGGATCGCCGAGGCCTGCGGGCCGGGGGATGTGGTC
>JANMGI010000123.1:0-2562 GCA_031374565.1 Paracoccaceae bacterium
GATCACTTGAAAGTTGTCGTCCGGACCGGGGTCTCCCTGCACCGCGTAACCATCCATCGCCGAGGCCGGGAAGGGAGGCTGGTCGCGCGTCGCCGTGGCTGGCGTGGACATCCAGCGACCTGCGGCCTGTGCAAGCGGCACTGCTTCAACGGGAAGGGGCGCGCAAAGAGCCAGACAACGGGCAAGCGCTTCTTCGACCGAAATCATCGCGTCAACCTTCATCGCGCCTCGTAACGACCTGATTTGCCGCCATCTTTCAGGACAAGCTTAATCCCGTCGATCACCATCGACTTCTCGACCGCCTTGACCATGTCATAGACCGTCAGGGCCGCGACCGAGACAGCGGTCAAAGCCTCCATCTCTACCCCGGTCTGGCCGGAGGTCTTGACCGTGGCTTCGATCCGGACGCCCGGCAGGGCCGGATCGGCGGTCAGCTCCAGTGCGACCTTGGTGATCGGCAAGGGGTGGCAAAGCGGGATCAGGTCGGCGGTCTTCTTGGCCGCCATGATCCCCGCCAGCCGCGCGACGGACAGGACATCGCCCTTCTTCGCCCGACCCTCGGTAATCAGCGCCAGCGTCTCGGCAGACATCCGCACCGCGCCGACGGCAACCGCGACCCGGTCCGTCACCGGCTTGCCCGAGACATCGACCATATGGGCCTGGCCCTTGGCGTCGAAGTGGGACAGCCCAGTCATAGCCCGCCCTGTGCGGTCAGCGGTTTTGCCAGAATCGCGCGGGTCGCGGCGGTCACGTCCGCCTGCCGCATCAGACTTTCGCCGATCAGGAAGCAGCGCGCGCCGAAGTGGGCAAGGTCGGCAAGATCGTCGGGAGTAAAAAGCCCGCTTTCGGCGACGATCATCCGGTCTTCTGGCACCCGGCGGGCCAGCTTGCGCGTGGTGTCCAGCGTCACCTCGAACGTGTGGAGGTTGCGGTTGTTGATCCCGATCAGCGGCGATTTGAGCAGGGCTGCACGGTCAAGCTCGGCCTCGTCATGGACTTCGATCAGCACGTCCATGCCAAGCTCCATCGCGGCGGCTTCCAACTCGACGGCCTGAGCGTCATCCAGCGAGGCCATGATGATCAGGATGCAGTCGGCGTTCAGCGCGCGGGACTGGGTGACCTGCCAGGTATCGTAGAGAAAATCCTTGCGCAGGCAGGGTAGGGACACGGCGTCGCGGGCGGCAAGCAGATAACCGTCCGCCCCCTGAAAGCTGGGCGTATCGGTCAGGACGGAAAGGCAGGTCGCCCCCCCGGCTTCATAGGCCTTGGCCAACGCCAGCGGATCGAAATCCGGGCGGATCAGGCCCTTGGAGGGGCTGGCCTTCTTGATCTCGGCAATCAAGCCATAGCCGGTCAGCGTCGCTTCGCGCAGGGCGCGGGCAAAGCCACGGGGCGGCGACGCGGCCTTGGCAGCAGCTTCCAGGTCTGCCAAGGGCGTGGCGGCCTTGGCCTTGGCCACTTCCTCCAGTTTGTAGGCCTTGATTCGGTCGAGGATCGTGGACATTTGAAGCCTCTCAGGCGTTCGTCAGGCGGCGAAGCGCGTCGATCTTGGACCGGGCTGCACCGGAATCGATCGACTCCCTTGCCAACGCGACGCCGTCCCCAAGGGTTCCGACCTTGTCGGCGACCACCAGCGCTGCGGCCGCGTTCAGAAGGACCGCATCACGGTAGGCCCCGGGTGCCCCGTCCAGAAGGGCGCGGAAGGCAACGGCGTTGTCGGCCGGGGTGCCGCCAAGGATCGCCTCGAACGGGTGGGGGGAAAGGCCTGCGTCTTCGGGATGAAGGGTGAAATCGAAGACCGCCCCGTTTTCCACCGCCGAGACGCTGGTGGACCCGCAGATCGTGATCTCGTCGGTGCCGTCCGAGCCGTGGACAAGCCAGGCTTTCTCCGACCCAAGAGTGAGAAGGGTTTCAGCCATCGGGCGGATCAGAGCGTCCGAGAAGGCACCCGTCAGCTGGCGCTTGACCCCGGCGGGGTTGGTCAGGGGGCCAAGGATGTTGAAGATTGTCCGGGTGCCCAGTTCCGCGCGAACCGGCATGACGTGGCGGATCGCGGGGTGGTGCATCGGGGCCATCATGAAGCCGATCCCGGCCTCGGCCAGGCAGCGCTCCACAACCTCGGGGCCGACCATCACGTTCAGGCCCATCTCGGTCAGGGCATCGGCGGCGCCGGATTTCGACGACAGGTTCCGGTTGCCGTGCTTGGCGACCGTCACGCCCGCACCGGCCACAACAAACGCCGTGGCGGTGGAGATGTTGAGCGTGCCCTTGCCGTCGCCGCCGGTGCCGACGATGTCCATCGCGCCCTCGGGGGCTTTGACGTGATTGCACTTCGACCGCATCACGGTGGCGGCTGCGGCGTATTCGTCGACCGTCTCGCCTCTTGTCCGAAGCGCCATCAGGAAGCCGCCCATCTGGGCGGGGGTGCCTTCGCCCTCGAAAAGCGCGTTGAAGGCGGCTTCCGCCTCGGCGCGCGTCAGCGGGCGGTTGGCGGCGATGCCGATCAGGGGCTTCAGGATGTCGCTCATGCCGGGACTTTCAGGCGGGCTTGGTCAAGGAAGT
>JANMGI010000132.1:0-2603 GCA_031374565.1 Paracoccaceae bacterium
CCCCGCCGATCACCACGACATCGCGGCCCACGGCCAGCTTCGACAGATCATCCGATTGGCGCAGCTCGGCGATGAAATCCACCGCATCGCGGACACCTGCCAGATCTTCGCCAGCCGCGCGCAGCGCATTCACCCCGGCCAACCCGATCCCAAGGAACACGGCGTCATAGTCTGCGGTCAGTTGGTCCAGCGTCACATCGCGCCCAAGCGTTACCCCAGTCTGGATTTCGATCCCGCCGATGGACAAAAGCCAGTCAACTTCGGCTTGCGCAAAGCCCCCGGTCGCCTTGTAGCTGGCGATGCCGTATTCGTTCAGTCCGCCAGCCTTCGGACGCCGCTCCAGCACAACAACATCATGCCCGTGCACCGCCAGCCGGTGCGCGCAGGCCAGGCCCGCAGGCCCCGCGCCCACCACGGCCACCCGCTTGCCCGTCCGCGCGGCCCGAGTGAAAGGATGCACCCCCTTGCCCATCGCCACATCGGTCGCAAAGCGCTGCAACTGGCCGATCTCGACCGGCTTTCCCTCGGCGGCTTCGCGCACACAGGCCTCTTCGCACAGGGTCTCAGTGGGGCAGACCCGGGCGCACATTCCGCCCAGGATATTCTGGCTCCAGATCGTCGTGGCCGCCGCTTCGGGCGTGCCGGTGGCGATCTGGCGGATGAATAGGGGGATATCGATCGAGGTGGGACAGGCCGTGATGCAGGGCGCGTCATGGCAGAAGTAGCACCTGTCGGCCGCGACCTGCGCCTCATGCCGGTCAAGCGCCGGCGTGTGGTCCCCGAAGTTTCTGGCGTAGGCGGCGGCTGGCAGGCGACCCGGAACAATGCCGGGCGTCAGCGGGCTGTTCGTCATTGGAACCAAGTCCTCCCCTGTCCGTTTTGTCAAAGGCTGGCATAGGTGTATTTTTTTATCAAATGGTAAATTTTCTTATGCCGCAGATTTTCGGACGGTTGCCCAGTTTCCGGGCAGAACGGATGGGTGCGCCTACGCTTTCGCGGCTTTTCAGCCCCGGCCCGGTCGCGTATAAGCGCTGGATACAAAGACCGTGGGGGGCCAATGCGCCAACCCCGCGCGCCCAGGGCAGAGAAGAACAGAGGACCCGATGAGCAAGCAGAACACCGACACCGATGTGGCCTTCATCTCGGCGCTGGCCGAGCTTCTGAACAAGAATGACCTGACCGAACTGTCGGTAAAGCGCGAATATGGCGAGGATGACAGCCTTGAGGTCCGCGTCGTGAAGCAGCCTAACGTGGTGACGGTTGCGACGGCCCCTGCCCCGGTGCACTATGCTGCGGCCCCGTTGGCTGCCCCTGCCGCTCCTGCTGCGGCCCCTGCAGCACCCGAAGACCCGGCTCAGCATCCCGGTGCAGTGACCTCTCCGATGGTCGGCACGGTCTACCTGTCCGCCGAACCCGGCGCTGCGGTCTTCGTGACTGTCGGGGCACAGGTGGCCGAAGGTCAGACCGTCCTGATCATCGAGGCGATGAAGACGATGAACCACATCCCCGCCCCCCGTGCGGGCACGGTCAAACGTATCCTGGTCGAAGACGGCTCGCCCGTCGAATACGGCGCCCCCCTGATGATCATCGAATAAGGTCTTGCCCATGTTCGATAAAATCCTGATCGCCAACCGGGGAGAGATTGCGCTGCGCGTGGTCCGGGCCTGCCAGGAAATGGGGATCAAGTCGGTCGCCGTGCACTCCACCGCCGACACAGATGCGATGCATGTCCGCATGGCAGACGAGTCCGTCTGCATCGGCCCGGCGCCGTCCTCGGAAAGCTACCTGTCGAAGGCCGCGATCATCTCGGCCTGCGAAATCACCGGCGCGCAAGCCGTGCATCCGGGCTACGGGTTCCTTTCGGAAAACGCCGCCTTCGCGCAGGCCCTGGAAGACCATGGCCTGACCTTCATCGGCCCAACTGCGGAACATATCCGCATCATGGGCGACAAGATCACCGCCAAGGTAACTGCGAAAGACCTTGGCATCCCGGTGGTCCCCGGCTCGGAAGGCGGGGTGCCGGATTATGAGACGGCAAAGACCGTCGCGGATGAAATCGGCTATCCGGTGATCATCAAGGCGACTGCCGGCGGCGGCGGGCGCGGCATGAAGGTTGCGACCAACGCGTCCGAGCTTGAGATTGCCTTCCGCACCGCCCGGTCCGAGGCGAAGAACGCGTTCGGCAACGACGAAGTCTACATGGAGAAATACCTCCAGCGCCCGCGCCACATCGAGATTCAGGTCTTCGGCGACGGCAAGGGTGGTGCCGTGCATCTGGGGGAGCGCGACTGTTCCTTGCAGCGTCGCCACCAGAAAGTGTTCGAAGAAGCCCCCGGCCCGGCGATCACGCCGAAGCTGCGCGCCGAGATCGGCTCGGTCTGCGCCGAGGCGATGAAAAAGCTGAAATACATCGGCGCGGGCACGATCGAGTTCCTCTATGAGGACGAAAAGTTCTACTTCATCGAGATGAACACTCGGCTTCAGGTCGAACACCCGGTCACCGAAGGTATCTTCGGGGTTGACCTTGTGCGCGAACAAATCCGCGTCGCGTCCGGGATGGACCTGTCGTTCACTCAAGATGATCTTGAGATCAACGGCCACTG
>JANMGI010000158.1:0-2176 GCA_031374565.1 Paracoccaceae bacterium
AAGGTGGAATTCGAAGGCTCCGACAGCCTCGACAGCCCAAGTGCCGTCTTCCAATGATCGTTTGCCACTGCCAGTCCATCTCCGACCATGACATCCGCGCGGCGGTGGACTGGATGCGCGCCTCCGACCCCGATACCGTGATCACACCCGGCAAGATCTACCACGCGCTCGGCAAGCGCGCCGATTGCGGGGGGTGCATGCCCCTGTTTCTCAACACCATGCGGACAAACGAAAACTTCGGTGTGGCGGGCAGGCAAACGCCCCCGAACCTGCATCACCGCGTTCGGGCCGGGGCGACCGAATAGCCTACGGTTTCTCTAAACTAATGCAATCATTGGACAATCCCTGATCCTGCTCTGGACAGTCCCGCGCGGCCGACCTACGCTTGACCGCATCAGAACCAGCCACGACCCCTGCCGAAGCCAGGTTCAGGTCCCACCACAGCAAAGGAATAGGCCATGAAGGGCGACGCGAAAGTCATTGAATACCTCAACGCAGCTTTGCGCTCGGAACTGACCGCCGTCAGCCAGTACTGGCTGCACTACCGGTTGCAGGAAGACTGGGGCTTCGGCCACCTTGCTGACAAGTCCCGCGCGGAAAGCATCGAGGAGATGCACCACGCCGACCGCCTGATCGCCCGGATCATTTTCCTCGAAGGTCACCCGAACCTGCAAAAGCTGGACTCCTTGCGCATCGGCCAGACCGTCCGCGAGACGCTGGACTCCGACCTCGCTGCCGAACACGACGCCCGCACCCTCTACATCGAGGCCCGCGATCACTGCGACAAGGTCGGCGATTATCCGACGAAGAACCTGTTCGAAGCGCTGATCACCGACGAGGAAGGCCACATCGACTTTCTCGAAACCCAGATCAGCCTCTTCGACAAACTCGGGGAAGAGCGCTACGGCCTCCTCAACGCCAAACCCGCAAGTCAGGCAGAATAGCCACCGGCCCATTCCCGCAGGGTGTGCAAACTGCCCACGCGCCTTCCCACTCTGTCATCCCGGTGAAAGCGGGGATGACAGGGTTGTAAGGTGGGTTTTCAACCCACCAGCGCGGCACGGCAGATCAGACCCTACCCTTTCAAAGGCCGTCGACTGACCTCAGCCCTGTGAACGTGCAAGCAGACTGTCGAACTGGCCCAAGCCCCAGTGCAGGTTCCGGATACGACCCAAATCGTCTCTCCGCCACACGCGGGATGTCCAGAGTGACCGACGCCCTCCCTCAAGCCCCTCAAGCCTGATCATTCACCTGGCACGAAATATCCCCGCCGGAGGCATTCCCGAGCCGGTTGGCGCTTGCGCCAGAGGCGAGACAAGCGCTTGCGCGGAACGCGCTCGATCTGAAACCCGACCCGCGACACCACGTCCCACATTTTCCGATTGAAACAGTCGGGAACCCGGGAGTATGACTTCCGCCATCGGAGGTTTCCCATGCGTCTCGCCCTGCTCCTCTGTCTTCTCGCGACCCCCGCCGCCGCCCAGACCCTGGACGACCGCCACCTTTCCGTGATCCCCCGCACCCCCGAAGACGCTGCCAAGATCGCCGCCGTTCTGGCCCCGCCGACGGACTTCACCAAGCCTGAACCGTTCGAGACCAACTCTGCCGGGGCCGCCACGGTCCGCGACATCGCCACGACCGACGCCTTCTCGCAGCATTCTGCGAACATGCCGTTCGAGCGTGAGATGGATTTCAAGCTTGGCAACGCGCTGTTCCGCAAGACCTGGGTCGCGGCGCCCGCATCGACCAAGGCTTCCGACGGCCTCGGCCCGCTTTACAACGCCCGCGGCTGCCAGGACTGCCACCTGAAGGACGGTCGCGGCCACACTCCGCAAACTCCTGACTCGTCACGGGTTTCCATGTTTCTGCGCCTTTCCGTCCCCGGCGGCCCGTCGCCCGCAGGCATCACGGACTGGATCGCCACCGCGCCCGACCCCACCTACGGCGGCCAGCTGCAAGACCTCGCCGCCCCCGGCCACCCCGCCGAAGGCCGGATGGACATCACCTGGACGGAAACCCCGGTTATCCTTGGCGACGGCACCACCGTCAGCCTTCGCACTCCCACCTACACATTTGCCGACCCCGCCTACGGCCCCCCCGCCACGGACCTCATGCTCTCCCCCCGCGTGGCCCCGCAGATGATCGGCCTCGGCCTTCTGGAAGCCATTCCCGCCGC
>JANMGI010000208.1:0-11734 GCA_031374565.1 Paracoccaceae bacterium
AACGGTTCAGAAGAAGCGCGAACCGGCGGCGCTTGGCGTCGAACTTCAACTCGGTCACCGGCAGGACCGCGTCCTGGATCAGCGTCGAGATCACCTTCAGATCCTCGCCGTCCTGAGCCACCAGCCGCAGCGGGCCTTCGCCGCCGTCTTCGAACTTGGCGTCGGTCATGCCTGGATACGCTCGATATGCGCCCCGCAGGCGCGAAGTTTTTCTTCCACCCGCTCATAGCCGCGATCCAGATGGTAGACGCGCGAGACAACGGTTTCACCCTCTGCCGCAAGGCCCGCAAGGATCAGCGACACAGAAGCGCGCAGGTCGGTGGCCATCACCGGCGCACCTTTCAGCTTGTCCACCCCGGTCACGGTCGCGGTGCCGCCGTGCACGTCGATCTTCGCGCCCATGCGGAGCAGTTCCGGGGCGTGCATGAAGCGGTTCTCGAAGATCTTCTCTTCCAGAACGCTGGTGCCTTCGGCGGTGCAAAGAAGCGCCATCATCTGCGCTTGCAGGTCAGTCGGGAAGCCGGGGAAAGGTTCGGTCATCACGTCCACCGCGCGGACACGCCCGTTCTTGCGGGCAACCTTCAGGCCCCGGTTAGTTTGCGTCACCGAAACCCCGGCTGCGTCCAGCTTTTCGGCGAAGGCGCCGACCAGCTCCAGCGTGCCGCCGATGCATTCCACCTCACCGCCGCAGATCGCGGGGACCAGCATGTAGGTCCCAAGCTCGATCCGGTCGGTGACGACCTGATGCGTGGCCCCGCCAAGACGGTCGCTGCCTTCGATGGTGATGGTGGATGTCCCCTCGCCGTCGATCTTCGCGCCCATCTTCTTCAGGCAGCGGGCCAGATCGACGATCTCGGGCTCACGCGCGGCGTTTTTCAGAACCGTGGTGCCTTTGGCAAGCGTGGCGGCCATCAGCGCGTTTTCCGTGGCCCCGACCGAAACGAAGGGGAAGTCGACGACAGCGCCCTTGAGGCGGCCACCCGGAGCCTTGGCGTGGATATAGCCATCCCGCAGGTCAAGATCGGCCCCCATCGCCTCCAGCGCCTTGAGATGCAGGTCCACCGGACGCGCGCCAATCGCACAGCCGCCGGGCAGCGAGACGACGGCCTCGCCATAGCGGGCGAGCATCGGGCCAAGGACCAGGATCGAGGCGCGCATCTTGCGGACGATGTCGTAGTCGGCCTTGAAACTGGTGATCGAGTGGCTGGAGAGGGCGAGGACAAGGCCGTCCTGCAGGCTGGCAACCTCGGCCCCCAGCGATTGCAGAAGCTGGGTCATCGTCGCGATGTCGCTAAGGCGCGGCGCGTTGGTCAGGGTCAGGGGTTCTTCGCTAAGCAACGTCGCGGGCATCAGCGTCAGGCAGGCGTTCTTCGCCCCCGCAATCGGAATTGCCCCGGACAATGCCCCGTTGCCGCGCACCAGAATGGAATCCATCTGCCCTATTCCCCTTCGGTTTCGTTGTCATCGGGCCGTTGCGCGTCTTCGGCGCTGCGGGCCTTTGCCTGTGTCTTCCGGCGCGCCATATTCGCCTTGAGCGCCGCCTTCAACCGGTCTTCCCGGGTCAGCGGACGCTTGAGGCCGCGGGCCTTTTCGCCAGGCGATGGGTCCGTGGGGCTGCGCATGGCCTTGGCTTCTACCCCAAGGGCGCGGATGGGTCCAGAGAGGGCAGGAATTCCCGCCCATCCCCCCTTGCGCCCCGTTTCGATTGCGTCTAATCACCCGCCCACCACCGGCGCTGCAGTAGCTCAGTGGTAGAGCACTCCCTTGGTAAGGGAGAGGTCGAGAGTTCAATCCTCTCTTGCAGCACCATTTTATTTCCTGAAATTGACCCAGTTCAACGCTTTTGGGCGAGGCTTGGCTGTTGCGTGCCAGCTTTGACGGAGACTGTCCTAGGGTGTCGTCAGACGCTTGCCGCGTCGCCAACCAGATGCCCGCCGCCGATGTCGCGCAGGGTCACGCGAGGGGTCTGGTGCCCCGGCTTGTGCAGCGGGCTTGGGACTTCGCCTGCCAGCCGGGCGCGGGCCGGGCGTTTGGCTGCGGGGTCGGGTTGCGGCACGGCTTCGATCAGGCGGCGGGTGTAAGCGTGCTGCGGGTTGCCGAAGATTTGCGCGCGGGTGCCAAGTTCGACGATCTGGCCCAGATACATCACGCCGACCCGGTCCGAGATGCTGTCGACCACCGCCATGTCATGGCTGATGAAAAGATAGGACATGTGAAATTCGGTCTGAAGCGCGCGCAAAAGGTCAAGGACGCGGGCTTGCACGCTGACGTCAAGGGCGCTGACACTTTCATCGGCGATGATCAGGTCGGGTTGCAAGGCCAGCGCGCGGGCGATGCAGATCCGCTGGCGCTGACCGCCGGAAAACTCGTGCGGATAGCGGCTTAGCTGGTCAGGCTCCAGGCCGACCTTCTGCATCAGGTCGGCGGCCTTCGCGGCGCGGTCGGCGGGCGTTCCGATGGCGTGGATCAGCAAAGGCTCGGCAATCAGGTCACCGACCTTCATCCGGGGGTTCAGCGCAGCCATCGGGTCCTGGAACACCATCTGCACCCGGCGGCGCAGCGCCTTCAGGTCATGTGGATCAAGGCCGTTCAGCGCCTGCCCCGCGATCTGGATGCTGCCGGTGTGCGGGGCAAGACCGACGAGCGCCTTGGCGATGGTCGACTTGCCGCAACCGGATTCGCCGACCAGCGCGAAGGTTTCGCCCTTGCGGATGTCAAAGCTGACGTGTTCGACGGCGTGGACGTTCTGCGTGACGCCGCCCAGAAGCCCGCCGCGCAAAGGGTAGCGGACGACCACATCGGTCAGCCGGGCGATGGGATCAGCGGTCACCGGCGGGCGCGGAGCGGTCTGGCCCATGCGCGGCACGGCAGCCAGCAGTGCGCGGGTGTAACCGGCTTGCGGCGCGGCGAAGATGTCGGCGGTCGTCGCGGTTTCCACCTGTCGCCCGGCCTTCATAACGATCACCCGGTCGGCCATTTCAGCCACGACGCCCATGTCGTGGGTGATCAGGATGATCGCGGTGCCAAGGTCGCGCTGCAGGTCGCGCAGAAGATCGAGGACCTCGCGTTGCACGGTCACATCCAGTGCCGTGGTCGGCTCATCCGCGATCAGCACCTCGGGGCGAAGGGCGAGGGCCATGGCGATCATCACCCGCTGACGCATGCCCCCGGACAGCTCATGCGGATACTGGCGCATCCGGCGGTCGGGTTCCGACAGGCGGACGGCTTTCAACGCTTCCACGGCACGCTTTGCCGCCTCGACCCGGCTGACCGTCTCGTGGGCGCGGATTGCTTCGGTCAGTTGCGCGCCCACGGTCATCACCGGGTTCAGCGAGGTCATCGGTTCCTGAAAGATCATCGCGATCCGGTCGCCCCGGATGGGCCGCAACGCAGCCTCGGGCAGCGCGGTCAGGTCCGTAGCCCCCAGCATGACGCGGCCCCCGGTCACGCGCACGGCGGGGGGCGGCAAAAGGCCCATGATCGCAAGCGAGGTGATCGACTTGCCAGACCCGCTTTCGCCCGCAATCGCCAGCGTTTCACCTTTGGCCAGCGAAAAGGACAGGTCCTGCACCAAGGGCTTCAAGCCGCCTTCGGTCCGGACCGAAACGCTCAGGCCTTCGACCCTGAGGACAGGGTCCGGGGCCGTCACAGCCCCGGATTTCGGTGCGGCTTCCGCAAGGGTCATTCGAAGACGACCCGGGGGAAGTAGAAGCTGACGACCCAGTTCGGCATGTCCACGATTTCCGAGATGCGAAGATCGCCGCAGACCGAACACAGCATGTAGGCGTCGACCGCCGAGATGCCCTGCTGTGCCTGCAAAAGGTCGATCATCCCTGACACCGCGTCCTTGGCCGCCGTCATCAGGTCCGGCCCGATGCCCGTCGTCGCCTCATAGCCCTTGGCGTCCAGATGCCGCGTCACCGGCCCCGGCGTCGTGAAGCGCGGGGTCTTCAGCGGTTGGTTCTTCACGAGGTCCAAGGTCAGGACGACATTCATCGGCGACTCGATTGCCGTTCCACACACTTCGCCATCGCCCTGCGCCGCATGGGTGTCGCCCACGCTGAACAGTGCCCCCTCCACTTCCACCGGAAGATAAAGCGTGACGCCCGAAGTCAGGTCGCGGATGTCAAGGTTGCCCCCGACCCGCCGGGGCGGGACGACCGAATGCAGCCCCGCCTCAGCAGGGGCGTTGCCGATGGTGCCACTGAACGGCTTCAACGGCACACGCGCCGACTTGCCCCAGAGCGCGGGTTCCATGCTGGCCGGGTCATAGGACCACAGGCACAAAGCCGGATCCTTGAACTGATCGGCCAGAAGCCCAAAACCCGGAATATTCGCGGTCCAGCCGAAACCCTTGCCGTCGAACACCTTCGGGGCGAAACCCTCCAGCGTCACCTTCAGCACGTCGCCGGGCATTGCCCCGTCGACGAAGATCGGCCCCGACACGGGGTTGATCTTGCCGAAGTCAAGGTCAACCACGCTTTGCAGCGTCGACGACGGGCCAAGCTGGCCCGCCGAAGAATCGTGACAGTGAAACTCGATGGTCGAGCCGGGGGCGACGCGCAGCGCCGGGGCCAGGGAGTTGTCCCAGCCGAAATGATGCTGCGCGCCGTGGATCGTATAGTCGCAGGCCTTGCACATTACTGTTTGACCCAGATGTAGTCGTAGTTGACCGGGATCGAGACCGGATCGACGTAAAGCGCATCCTCGCCGCCCATCCGTTCGGACTTCATGGTGTAGCGTTCCTCGTTGAAGACCGGGACCCAGGGGGCCTGATCCATCACGCCCATGTAGATGTCGGACCAGGCTTTCAGCCGGTCGGCGGACATGGACGGGTCGAACATGCTGTCTGCCGCGACGGCCTTGGCTTCCAGCGTCTGATCGCAGAACTTCGACCAGTTCCAGCCCCCCGCAGCCGCCCCGGCGCAGCCAAGGATCGGGCCATAGAAGTTGGACGGATCGGGGAAGTCCGCGATCCAGCCCATTCCGCCGGACCAGATCATCGGGGCGGTGCCTGCACCCCCGGCCTCGATCACGTTGGCCTGGGCCAGATTCTGAATGTTCGCCTTGATCCCGATAGCCGCAAGATCCTGCTGGATCGCTTGAGCGATGCGGGGGTTCGGGTCAGTGTTCATCACGTAAAGCTCGGTCTCGAACCCGTCTGCAAGCCCTGCGTCGGCCAGCAGCTTCTTCGCGCCTTCGACATCATAGGCATAGCCTGCATAGCCTTCGGTGTAGCCCGGCATCGAGGGCGGCAGGGGCTGCGTTGCCGGCACGGCGCGACCGTTGATGATCTGGGTGATCCGCTCCTTGTTGATTGCCATGTTGACAGCCTTGCGGACTTCAAGCTTGTCGAAGGGCGGGATGCCGACGTTCAGGGTGATATAGCCAGTGTGCAGCTGCCCCCCCACCACGACACGCGCCGCCTGGGCCGGGTCGCCCATTACTTCGGTGAACTTCGCGGGCGGGATGCCGTCGCCGGGGACGTCCACCTCGCCGCTCTGCAACCGCAGAAGGGCGACCACCGGCTCTTGCCCGACCTCGAACACAACGCTGTCAACGAACGGCACGCCCGGACGCCAGTAGTCGGCGTTTTTCTCGAACACCAGCCTTTGGCCCAGTGTCCATTCCGCCAGCTTGAAGGCCCCGGTTCCCATCGGCTTCTTGCCGAAATCGGCCCCGGCTTCTTCGACACCTTCCTTCGCCACGACCGAGGCGAAGTTCAGCGCCATGACATGCAGGAACGTCGCGTCTGGACGCGACAGCGTGATCTTCACCGTCAAGGGATCGACGACTTCGACGCCGGACAGACCCCCTGCCCCGGCGTTTTCAAACCCGGCGATAGCCCCGAAGAACCCGGCGCCCGGCGACTGGGTTTCCGGGTTGGTCACGCGGTCCAGCGAATATTTCACGTCCTCCGCCGTCATTTCGCGGCCGTTCGTGAACTTGACCCCGGCACGCAGCTTGAAGGTGTAGGTCAGGCCATCTTCGGTAATCTCGTAGCTTTCCGCTAGGCCGGGCCGCAGCGTCGTGGTTCCGGGAACGTAATCCATCAGCCCGTCGTAAAGCGACTTGATCATCGACCAGTTCTGCCAGTCATAGCCGATGGCGGGGTCCAACGTGGCCACGTCGTCCTTGTAGGTAATCGTGACCGTGCCACCGGGCTTGGCGTTGGCGTCGGGGGTATAGTCTTGTGCGATGCCGGGCAGGGCAAGGGCCAGCATCACGGCGGTTGAGGCGAGAAGTTTTTTCATTCTGGTTCTCCTGTTGGATGTCAGCGAAGTTTAATTCTGGGGTCGATAAACGGGGCGATAAGGTCGGCCAGCAGGTTGCCCAGCACGATGGCAAAGGCGGACACCAGCGTGACGCCCATGATGATCGGAATGTCGACGCGCTGGATCGCCTGCCAGGCCAGCTGGCCGATGCCGGGCCAGCCGAACACGGATTCCACAACCACGATCCCGCCCATGAAGATGCCGATGTCGATGCCGATCATGGCGATGATTGGCAGGATGGCGTTGGGCAGAGCATGGCGCAGGATGATGCGCCCGCGGGTCAACCCCTTGGCGCGGGCGGTGCGGATATAGTCGGCGCGCAACACGTCGATCATGCTGGAGCGCATCATGCGGGAATACCAGCCCGAGCCAAGAATTCCGAGGGTCACCGCAGGCAGCACCAGATGCGCAAAGGTCCCGTAGCCGCCAATCGGGAACCACCTCAGCTTCACCGCGAAGACGTAAAGAAGGAGGAGGCTGACCACGAATTGCGGGGCCGATACGGTGACGAAAGACGTCAGCATCAGCGTCTGATCCACCGCGCGGCCCCGCCACAGCGCCCCCACGATCCCCATTGTCAGGCCCAGCACCAGCTCGCAGGTGATAGCCCCCAGCATCAAGAGAAGCGTCGCGGGCAGGCGCGACCAGAGCAGCTCGGCCACTTCGGTCTTCTGCAGGTAGCTGCGGCCCATGTCGCCCTGCAACAGGGCCCCCAGATAGCGGGCGTATTGCACGATGAAGGGCTTATCGAGGCCAAGCTGCTGGCGGATGTTCTCTACCGTCTCGGCCGTGGCTGACCGTCCCGCAATCTGCCGAACCGGGTCGGCGGGCAGGACGTAGAGAAGAAAGAAGGTGATGAAACTGACCCCCAGCAGGATCAGCGCGGACTGGATCAGTCGGCGGATCAGGTAGGCGGTCATTCAGTCACGCCCCCGTTGCGTGGGGTCCAGCACATCGCGCAAGGCGTCGCCGACCAGGTTGAACGCCAGCGCCAGAAGAATGATCGCAGCACCGGGGATGAACACCAGCCAGGGGGCGGATTGAAAGTAGGTCTGGTTTTCAAAGATGATGTTGCCCCAGCTTGGCGTCGGCGGCTGCACCCCGATGCCCAGGAAGGACAGCGTTGCCTCCAGCAGCACCGTGGTGGAAATCCCCAGCGTGCCCCAGACGATGATCGTCGGCAGAAGATGCGGCAGGATATGGCGGAAAAGGATGCGCCCGGTGCTGGCCCCCAGCGTCCGTTCCGCCGCGATGAAGTCACGCGTGGCAAGGGACGAGGTCTCGGTATAGATCACCCGCGCCGTCTGGACCCAGTTCACCAGTGCTATGACCAGCGCCACAATCCAGAGCGAGGGCTGGAAGATCGCGGCAAGGCAGATCGCGAGCAGGAGCGCGGGGAAAGCCATCATCAGGTCGGTGAATCGCATCAGGATACCGCCGATCCAGCCCCGGAAAAATCCGGCAGTGATGCCCACCAGAGTCCCGATGATCAGCGCCAGCCCATTTGCCACCACTCCGATGATCAGCGAGGTTTGCGCGCCGTAAAGCAGACGGCTGAAAAGGTCGCGGCCCAGAAGGTCGGTCCCCATCAGGAACTTGCTGTCGGGCGGCATCGGTGCGCCTTCCAGCGTCAGCCCGTCGAACATCTGGTCGTTCGGATCGAAGGGCGCGATCCAGCGCGCGAAGAACGCCCCGGCCACGACAAGTGCAATGATGACAAGACCGACCAGCGCCATCTTGCGCCGCATCAGCCGGGCAAGCGCACCTTGCGGCGGGGCGTCAGCCGCGCTGAGATCGGTCATCCGGCCCCCCCTGCGCCGCGACGATCCGCGACGCCGCGTCTTCGAAACTGATCCGCCAGGCCATCGCCATCTGCCGCAGTTGCGCGTAAGCCTCGGCCTCGGTCTTGCCGCGCGCCGCCAGAAGCGTCACCGCGCGCACCACGGTCTGCCTGTCCTCCAGCCGACGCCGCAGGTCGGCGATTTCCGCCGACAGCGCCTTTTGCGCGTCGAACGCATCCCGCGCGATGAGAAGCGCGGAATAGGCCCCGCTGTCGCCCACCGGCTTTAGCAGCTGCGCATGCGACCCCGCCTTCAGCGACCACTCGATCCGGCCCGGAGCCTCGGAGCCGATCAGCGCGATCATCGGGATCGGCGGTTGCCCTGCCTCCCAGGGGAACATGCCGTCATGGCCCATGTCGGCGTCAAAGAAGATGTAGTCGGCCGCCAGCCCCTCCGCGCCCAGTTCCGGCCAGGCCTGCGTCACCTGCAACCCGATAGCCGTCAGCTGACGTGTCAGTGTCTGGACCGTGGGATGCGGGCGGTGCAGGATCACCGCCTGCGCGCCGCCAAGGTTCGGGATGCGGATCGCCCGGCGCTTCATGACACCACCCGCAGCGCAAGCGCGGGGACCGACCGGCCGCGCGTAAGGTAGGGGTCCCCCGCCACCGCCTCTTGCCGTTTCACGACCCGGAACGCCCCGTTCTCGACCCGCGCGATGATCACCGGCAACACCGTGTGATGCGTGTCGGGGTCGACAATCCCGTCGCGGTCGCCCAGCAGCTGCGAGAGCGGCCAGTTCTCGGCTCCTGTCCGCCCCGTCAGCAGACGCGCCAGCTCTATCACTCCCAGAAAGGCCGCCGCCTCGTGCGAGGACCCGAACGTCCCCGCCCCCGGCCACCCTGTCACTCCCCGGAAATACGGCCCCACTGCGACCAACCCCTCTGCCGCCAGCCCCAAGGCGGGCAATTCGCATTCGGTCAAGTTGCAGGACAGGACCGGGCAGCGGTCGGGCCGGAACGACGCATCTTCCAGCCCCAAGACGCGATAAGCGGCCATGAATTCATAGGACGACGGCCCGATCAACGAATTCAGGATGAAATCCGGCCGCGCAAAGCGGATTTCCTCGATCATCCGGCCGATCTCGCGCGATCCGATGGGCAGATAGCGCTCACCCAGCACCTCGCCCCCAGCCGCCGTGACCCTCTCCCGCGCAAGGCGGTTCATCTCCCAGCCCCAGATATAGTTCGAGCCTACCAGATACGCCCGCCGCCCATGCGCAGGCATCACCCAGTCCAGAAGCGGCAACAGGTGCTGGTTCGGGCAGCCATGCGTATAGACGACGTGGTCCGATGCTTCGAACCCCTCATAGGGCACTGTGTACCACAACGTGCCCCCGAACTTTTCCACCGTCGGGATCGCTTCTTTCCGGCTCCAGCTGGTGATGCAGCCCATCACATGCCGCGCCCCGGTATCGCGCAGAATTTCCTCGCACAAAGGACCGTAAGCGTCGAAATTGCCGCCGGGGTCGCGTTCGACCGGCACAAAAGAGACGTCCAGCGTCGGGTCGCCATTGACCTGCGCCATCGCCCCCAGCACGCCCGACCGGCACGCCTCGGAGATCAGCGAGTAGCTGCCCGAGCGCGAGAAGACGAGCCCCAGTTCGATCCGCCGTTTCACCCGATACCCCCAAAGGCAAAAAGACCCCGCCGCAGCCCGAAGAGGGTTGCGTGCAAGGCCCGAATGCCGTCCGATGATTTGCCGATTTCCTGAGGCCCAGCTTATGCCGTAGGCCGTACAGGTCAAGGCCCTGCACGCAACTTTCTTTCGTCCCGCCGGTCCGTTTCGCAAGACCTGCCCGTTTTCGCAGCATATCAGCCAAAGACTTCGGCTTTCCTGTCGCAAATCCGACAGCTATCCTGCCTTCATGTCGAAAAACCACATCTCTTCCGTCTCCAAGCTGACCAACCCGGTGGCCCCGGTGACCCGGATGACCTTCGTCATCCTGCCCCGATTCAACATGGCCACGCTGATCACCATGATCGAACCCCTGCGGGTGGCCAACTATCTGGCCCCCCAGCCAGTTTATTCGCAGCCGCTTTACCTGTGGGAAATCCTGTCGGCGGACGGTCCCGAGATCCCGGCCTCGAACGGTCTTTCCATCACCGCGCAGCCATTGGACGACCGCAACCGGCGCGCCGAGATCGTCTTCGTGCTTGGCTCCTGGGGGGCCGAGGACTACGCCAACCGCGACCTTATCGGCTGGCTGCGCCGTCAATCCCGGGACGGCGCGCGGCTGTGCGCGGTCGAGCTTGGCTGCTACCCTTTGGCTAAGGCCGGGCTTCTGACCGGCGGAAAGCTTGCCACCCATTGGTCGTGGGCGCCCGGCTTTCAGGAACGCTATCCCGACGCGGCCCTGCTGGAACAGCTTTACACGCTGGACGGCCCGACCCTGTCCTGTGCGGGCGGTATGGCAGGGGTAGACCTGATGCTGACCCTTATGGCCGACATACATGGCGCGGGCATGGCGGGCGAGGTCGCCGACCAGATGCTGCACCAGCCGATCCGCCCCGCCACCGCGCCGCAGCGCCGGACACTTGGCCGGACGCTTGGACGGGGCACAGATCAGTTTTCACCCACCGTCCGTCAGGCCATCGCGCTGATCGAAGAGACCATTGAAGGTCCCCTCACCGTCCCTGACATCGCCGACCGTCTGGGCCTGTCTCAGCGGCAGCTTGAAAGGCTTTTTCACCGCAGTCTTGGCTGTTCCGTCGTTCAGTTCGGCACGCTTGTCCGCCTGCAACATGCGCGCGTGATGCTGATCGCGACCAAGCTTTCCGTGCGCGAGATTGCCACCGCAACGGGGTTCAACTCGCTGTCGCATTTCGCATCCGCCTTCCGAAAATGCTTTGACCGCCGCCCCAGCGACTACCGGCAAGGCTGGGCACCGACCGAGGCAACACCTTCCTGGCCCGGCACTCTGACCGGCTACCTCGAGACCCTGCGCGAGCGCACCGCCCGCGCGGTTCGGGGCCAGACCTCCTCGTTCGACTTCGTCGCCTCTTCGGTGGAACCCAGCGAGGAGTGACGAAGTCCACGACGAGCCGCCGGTCAGGAAAAGGCCGGGATCACTTCCTTGCAGAACAGTTCCATCGACCGCTTCTGTTCCTTCAACCCAAGACCGAGCGAAGCGTAGTAGATGAACTCGTCCACCCCGATCTTCTCATACTCTTTCAGCTTCGCAATCACTTCATCTGGCGTGCCGAACATCAGGTTCCGGCTCAGCATCTCCGGGTCATACTCCGCCCGGTTGCCCAGCTGATCGATGTGGATCGACTTCGGAAAACCGTTCGCCACATCGCCCATGTTCTTGAAAAGATTCTCGAACTGCGACAACTGCCGCTGCGCCGCGCGAACCGGAACCATCCAGTCCTCCTTCCGGTCATACAGCGCCGTGTGCCGCATCATCGCCATCGTCGGGCGCTTCGCTCCGGGGGTGTTCGCAACCGCCTCGTTAAGCCGGTCCATGTAAATCTGCGCCTCGCCCATGTCCCGCGTCAGCGGCCAGGACTGGATGTTGCAGCCGTGCTTGACCGCATAATCATAGGTGATCGGAGCCCGCGCCGCGACCCAGACCGGGACCTCCTCTTGCACTGGCTTTGGCACGGAAGTCGAGGCCGG
>JANMGI010000297.1:0-8020 GCA_031374565.1 Paracoccaceae bacterium
CGATCCGCAGAAGGCCGCCGACATGGCAGCTTACCACAAGGCCGCGCGGGTCTATTTGGGCGTGAACGTCCCGCAGATTGACGATCTCGCTGACCGCTGGCGGGCCGAGCGCACGCTGGACGACCGATTGGCGCTGGCGGCAAGCCTTTGGGAAACCAACATCCACGAGGCGCGCGTTGCGGCGGCAAAGCTGCTGACCCAGGCGCGCATCCGCCCCGATCAGGTGGCGTGGGAGTTGATCGTCGCCTGGGTCCCCGACTTCGACGCCTGGGCCATCGCCGACCATGTGTCCATCGCCGGGCAAAAGCGGCTGGTGGCAGACCCCTCGCGGCTGGACACTGTGGAGGGCTGGGTGACCAGCCCGGCCCTGTGGACTCGGCGCGCAGCACTGGTCATGACGCTGCCCTGGACGAAACAGAATTTCCCGAAGGAACAGGACCTTGCGGTCCGCGCCCGCGTTCTGGGCTGGTGCGCGGCGCTGGCCCCGGACCGAGACTGGTTCATCCAGAAGGCCATTGCCTGGTGGGTCCGCGACCTGTCCAAGCACGATCCGAAGGCCGCGCAAGAGTTTCTGACCGCCCATGGGGACACGCTGAAGCCTTTCGCCCGCAAGGAAGCCGCCAGGCATCTGCCAGGCTAAAGGCTCCTCGCTCGACTTCATCTACTCGTCGCCAGCGAGGAGTGAAGAAGTCAACGACGAGACACCCCTCATGCCCCGCCAAATCTTCGCCATCCGATCCGGTCAAACAGAGGCCCGTAAACCCCCGCCAAAGCCCGCAGGGTCCGGCCATCGGTGCGGCCCGCCGGTTCCCACGCTTTTGTCGCGATCCCCAGGATGCGGGGCGCGATCATGCCTTCTGCCTGCCAGTCTTCGGTGGTGAACTCGCCCCAGAAGCAGGCCTCGATGCCCGCAATCTGCGGCGCAATATCCTCGGCCCCCTTCGGCACCGGGTCCCAGGCCACGGTCTTTTCCAGCGGCACAAAGCCCGCCCACGCGGCCCCCCAGTCGTCAGGGTCAGCACTATGCGCCAGATCGAAGTACGCATTCTGCGCCGGGCACATCACCACCTGATGCCCACGCCGCGCCGCATCAACCCCCGGCCCCTGCCCGGTCCAGGAGAACAAAAGTGCTGCATTCCCGATCCCGCCCTGCACGCCTTTTGCCGCCTCTTCCCAGGCCGCAACCTGCACGCCATCTGCAACCAGCGTCCTGGCCAGCTTCGCCAGCATCCAGCCCTGCACATCGTCCGAGGTTTCCAGCCCCTCGCGCGCCTTAAGCGCCGCCACGCCGGGTGATCCGCCCCATGCCCCATGCGGCGCTTCATCCGCGCCAAGGTGCAGCATCCCGAACGGAAACATTCCCGCTACCTCCCGTGCCAGAGGCACCAGAAGGTCCCATGTCGCCGGTTGCGCGGGGTTCACGATGTTGTCGAGGTAACCCTGAACCGAGACCTCCTCGCCATTGTCGCCCGGGTCTCGCAGGCCGGGCACCGCCTTGACCATGGCGTGGGAATGGGCGGGAACCTCGATCTCGGGCATCACCTCGATCTTCAGCGCCTTCGCGCGCGCCAGCACCCGCGCGACATCGGCGCTTGAATAGCTGCCCCCGGCACGGATGCCGCCGCCAAAGACGCCGGGGACCAATTCCCCCTCGCCCCGAAAGGCGGTGCGCTGCCACAGAAGCGGCTGGATCTCTACCTCAAGCCGGAAGGCCTCATCATCCGAAAGATGCCAGTGAAAGCGGTTCAGCTTCAGAAGCGCCATCAGGTCCAGAAGCCGCAGGATGAAGTCGAGACCGAAGAAATGCCGCGCGCAATCAAGGTGTTGCCCCCGCCAGCCAAAGCGCGGGGTGTCGGTGATCACACCGCATGGCAGTTGGCCGTTGCAGGTATCGCGAAGGGTCAAGAGGGTGATGCCTGCGTGGTGCAGCCCCGCCGGCCCGCCGATGGCGACGGAAAGACCCGTGGGCGCGATGGTCAGGCGATAGCCCTCGGGGCCAAGCGCTGCATCCCCGGTCACGGACAGCGCCTGCCCCCCCTGCGCGAGGATGGCGGCAAGGCCAAGCCGTTCCGCCAGCCCGACCACGCCTTCCAAGCCCGCCACTGGTGCTACCGCCAAGACCTCCAGCGTCCCGCCCGAGGGCCGCCACTCCGCCGGCTGCGGCACCAACGGCAGCGTCCCGGCGGCCAGCGCGGGCGCAGGTGGGCCGTCCACCTCGCGCAGACCAAGGTCGTTCCCCGGCGGCAGCGGCAGGCACTCCCTTCCTACCCGCAGGTAAGCCCCAAGCGGCAACCAGGCCCGGTTTCTCGGCCCGAATTCCTTCACCACGTGTTCCAGCACCACCTCGTGTGGCTTGCCTGGAACCAGGTCCGGCAGCGCCACTTCGGCATAGCCCGCCACCCGCCGCACAATCGTTCCGCCCGAAATCACCTTCGGCGCGGCCATCAGCGAAAAGCACAGAGTCGGCGCTGCCAACGCGCGGTCCGAGCCGACATGGCAGCGGATCTGCCTCCCTTCGATCCGTGTGGCAAAGGTCAGGGTCATGGCGCGTCCAACCTCAATTCGGCAATGAAATCATAGATATCGCTGCGGTAAAGCCCCCGCGTGAACTCGATCGGCCGGCCCGAGGGCAGGTACGCCGTTCGGTCGATCCGCAGCACCGCCGCCCCTTCCGCAAGAAGCAGAAGCTTAGCGTCCACTGCCGTCAGGTTGACTGCCGTGATCCGTTGCACCGCCCGGGTCGGGGCCGTCCCCGCCGCGCGCAGCACGTCGTAAAGCGAGGTTTCCACCGCCTCAGGGTCCGGCAGAACATCCGTGGGCAAGGATGACCATTCCAGCGCCAATGGCGTATCGTCGGCAAAGCGCAGGCGTTCCACCCGCGCCACCCGCTCGCCCGCTGACAAGCCCAGCGCGATCTGTTCGTCCGGGGTCGGCAGGAACAGCCCGCGCCGCAGGATGCGGCTGGACGAAGTCTTGCCACGTTGCCGCATGTATTCAGTGAACGACAGCAACGCCGACAGCGAATGTTCCATCTTTGACCGCGCCGGTCGCACGAAGGTGCCCGCCCCGCGCCGCTGTTCCAGCACCCCGTCCACCACCAGCTGGCTGACCGCCTTTCGCACCGTGACGCGGCTGACATCGGCAATCAGCGCGAGTTCCCGTTCCGGAGGCAGCTGCGTTTCTGGTGCCAGTTCGCCCGCTGCGATGGCCGCCGACAGATGTCGGTAAAGCTGTTCGTAGCGCGGCCCGCGCGCGGCGCGAAACCATGCGTCAGGGCGAAACAGCGCCTGATCATCTTCCATCGGAAGCCTCCGAATTGGTATGGTTTTCATGAAACCAGATTCATCCCTTGGCGCTAGATGGACCGAGTTTTCGCACGAAAACAAGGGAAATCAGCGCCCGGTTCGACATTTTTGCCTATTTGGTATTATGATGGTAGCAATGCCAATGGAATTTGGTATCATTGATCTAACATGATGATTCGACCCGCGCCGCCCTGCCAGGCGGCCCAGGCTGGACAGGGGGAACCGCATGACGCTGGCCGTCGACACAGCAGCACCCGAACGGATGCAGCGCCGTGAGCTGTCCGAGCGGACCTTTGCATGGGCGTTGATCTCGCCTGCCCTGCTGTTCATCGCGGTCATCGTCGTCTGGCCCTTGGTGGAGACCATCCGCCTGTCCTTCACAGACGCCACGCTGGGCGGCGAAAACTGGGTGGGCGTCGCCAACTACGCGGCCCTCTTTGCCGACCCGAAGTTCTGGCAGACCGTGGGCCGCACCTTTTACTGGATGTTCCTTGCCGTCAGCCTGAAGCTGATCGTCGGGCTGATCGGGGCCACGCTTCTGAATGCCGCCGTTCCCGGCAAGGCGCTGTTCCGGGTCCTTGTGATGCCGCCCTGGGTGATTCCGGTGGCCATCGGCGTCATCGGCTGGAAGTGGATGTACAACGGCTATTTCGGTCTGATCTCGGGCCTCTTGCAGGAGTTCGGGCTGGTGCAGGACCGCGTCGCCCTTCTGGCCTCCAAGACCTCGGCCTTCTATTCGGCCATCGTTACCGATGTCTGGGTCGGCACGCCGATGGTCACGCTGTTCTTCCTGGCCGCAATGCAAGGTGTCAGCCGTGACCTTTATGAGGCCGCCTGGGTCGACGGGGCCAGCCGCTGGTATCGCTTCCGCCGCATAACCATTCCGCAGATCATGCCGGTGATCGTCTCCATGGCACTTCTTTCGGCGATCTGGACCTTCAACAGCTTCGAGATCATCTGGATCCTGACCGAAGGCGGACCGCGCGGGGCCACGACAACCTTGATCATCGACACCTACAAGGTCGCGATCTCGTCCCAGCGCTTTGGCGAAGGGGCTGCGCGCGCCGTGGTGATCGTGGTTCTCCTTGCCGTCTTCTCGCTCTTCTATCTGTGGTTCCTGAACCGCGTGAACCGCCATTACGGAGCGAAGTGATGCAGATCGACCGCCTTTCGCTGCCTCAGAAGATCGGCGTCTACGTCGCCACGTTCTTCTTCCTGCTGTTCATTCTGATGCCCTTCATCGAGATGATCCGCGTCAGTCTTCGACCCATGAGCCATCTGATGACCGCCAACTTCACCTGGTGGTCGGAAGATTTCAGCCTGCAAGCCTACCGCGACATGTGGAAGACCGTGCCCCTACTCGGTCGCTACATCTTCAATTCGATCTTCATCGCCACCTCGGTCACCGCGCTGACCATGGTGGTCGTGATCCCCGCCGCCTACGCCTATGCAAGGCTGGAGTTTCCGTTCAAGTCGCTGTCGCTGGGTGCGTTTCTGGCTGTGAACATGTTCACCGGCGCGGTCCTTCTGATCCCGCTCTACCGGGTCTTGCGCACGCTTTCGATGCTGAACACCTACTGGGCGATCATCATTCCTGGCGTCGCCTTCCTGATCCCCACCGGCATCTGGCTCTTGCGGTCCTACCTGGAGAAAATCCCGCGTGAGCTGGAAGAAGCCGCCTTTGTCGACGGTGCCTCACGCCTTTACACCCTTCGGCGCGTGGTGATCCCGCTGGCAGTCCCCGGCCTGATCGTTGTCGGCACCGCCGTCTTCATCGGCGCCTATGCCCAGCAGTTCCTGTTTGCGATCACCTTCAACAATGTCCGCGAAATCCAGCCGCTGCCCGCCGGGCTTTACGAATTCATCGGTTACCAAGATGTGACCTGGAACGAGATGATGGCCGCCGCGCTGACCGGGATCACGCCGGTGATGCTCGTGTTCCTGTTCTTGCAAAAATACCTCGTCGCCGGACTGACCGCCGGTGCCGTGAAAGAGTGACTTCGAACCACCAACCAAAGACGTCCAACCAAGGGAGACTACCAATGACCAAACTCCAAACCCTGACCGTCGCCGCTGGCCTTCTGGCCGGAACGGCGCTTTCAGCCCAGGCGCAAGAGCTGCAATTCATCATGTGCGGCGGCGAAGTGCGCCCGGCTGACCAGGCGGTGCTCGACAAGTTCCAGGCCGACAATCCCGGCGTCACCGTGAAGATGGAAGCGGTGGAATGGGGCACCTGCCAGGACAAGTCGATGTCGCTTGCCGCCGCCGGCGATCCGCCCGACGTGGCCTACATCGGCAGCCGCACCCTGCGCCAGCTGGCCAAGAACGACCTGATCGTTCCGGTCACCTTCACCCCCGAAGAAGAGGCCGCCTATCAGCCCGGCGTCCTGAAGACCGTGTCGAACGGCGGCCAGTATTGGGGCATCCCGCACGCCTTCTCGACCAAGGCGCTGTATATCAACTGCACCGTGGTCGAAGCTGCGGGCGCTGAATGCAAGGCCCCCGCGACTTGGGAAGAAATGATCGCGCTGGCCAAGACCGTGACCGACAACACCGACGCCGCAGGCATCGGCATTGCCGGCAAGGATTTCGACAACACGATGCACATGTTCCTCGACTTCCTCTATTCGAACGGCGGCAAGGTCTACAACGACGATGGCACCTCGGCGCTTGACAGCCCGCAGACCCGCGAAACGCTGCAGCTTTACGCGGACCTGCTGCCCTACATGGAATCGGGCCCGACCGAATGGGAGCGGGACCAGATGAAGGACCTCTTCAACGACGGCCAGATTGCCATGTACGTCAATGGCCCCTGGGGTGAAGGTCAGCACAAGGAAAAGGTGCCGAACCAGATCATCGCCCCCGTTCCCCACGGACCCTCGGGCACCAACGGCACCATCCTGATCACCGACTCGCTGGCCGTTTTCAAAGGCACCGGCAACGAGGAACTGGCGACGAAACTCGCCAAGGCTCTGACCTCGGGCGATGCGCAGTATGACCTCGACAGCACCTGGGGTCTGACGCCGATCCTCGACTACGAAAAGCTGGGCAAGACCGATGTCTTCTACAAGCAGGGCAACTGGCCCGTCTTCGTGGCAGGCATCTCGACCGGCGGACCCGAGCCGATGGTCGAAGACTTCAAATCGCTGCAAGCGGTCTTCACCAACATGATTCAGGGCATCCTCTTGGGCGAAGGCACCGTGGACGAGCTGGTGACGCAAGCTGGCGTCGAACTCGCCGCCGTTCGGTAAAACCAACCGGGGGCGCGACTGACGCGCCCCCACCCTTCTCTGCCAAGGACGCACCCATGGCCACGCTTGACCTCTCGACCATCACCAAAAGCTTTGGCACGGCCCAGGTGCTGCACGGCATCGACCTTGCGATCCGCGACAAGGAATTCGTGGTTTTCGTCGGCCCCTCCGGCTGCGGCAAGTCGACCCTTCTGCGCATCATCGCGGGGCTGGAGGCTGCCAGCAGCGGCCGCATCCTGATTGACGGCGTCGATGTGTCCGCCGCCGCCCCCGTCGACCGTGGCATCGCCATGGTCTTCCAAAGCTACGCGCTTTACCCGCATCTTTCTGTTTTTGAGAACATCGCCTTCCCGCTGCGTGTCGCCCGCCTCCCCGAGTCTGAGGTGAAGGCAAAGGTCGCCCGCGCCGCCGATATCCTGCAACTGACCGAAAAACTGCCCCTGAAACCCGGCCAGCTTTCCGGCGGCCAGCGCCAGCGCGTCGCCATTGGCCGCAGCATCGTGCGCAACCCCAAGGTCTTCCTCTTCGACGAGCCGCTCTCGAACCTTGACGCCGCTCTGCGGGGCGAGATGCGGGTCGAACTTTCCGCCCTGCAACGCGCCCTGGACGCAACGATGGTCTACGTCACCCACGACCAGATCGAGGCGATGACCATGGCCCACCGGATCGTCGTCCTGAACAAAGGCCGCATCGAACAGTTCGGCACCCCGATGGAGCTTTACCACCACCCCGCCACCCGCTTCGTCGCCACCTTCATCGGCCAGCCCAACATGAACCTCCTGCCCGCATCTGTCGTCGGCATCGGCACTGAAGGCCTGACGGTCGAGCTTCTTAGCGGCACCCGGATGACCCTTCCGGTCGATGCCGCCAATGCCCGCACCGGCGACACGGTCGAGGTCGGCATCCGCCCCGAAAGCCTTCAACTGGGAACTGGTGTCGCCATGCGCCTCCGCGTCCTTGAACGCCTTGGCGGCACCGCCATTGCCTACGGCCAGATGGCCGATGGACTGAAGCTTTGCGCGGCCCTGTCCGGCGACACCACCGTTCATGAAGGCGAAGAGATCGGCCTGACGTTCGCCCCCGCCGATGCCCATGTATTCGACACCACCGGCCGCGTGATGCGGCGGCGGCAAGCCCCAGCCCTTGCAGCTTAAGGGAAGGCGCGCCGCCTGAAAGGAGACCACGATGCGTATTGTCACCTCAGGCATCGGCCTGCGGGCCGGTCACGTCTTGACCACGCTGAAGGAAGAGATGCCCGAAGCCGAGATCGTCGGCTACTACGATCCCCAGCCCACGCATCTGGACATGATCGGCGAGGATACGCCGCGCTATCCCTCGGTCGAAGCAATGCTGTCGGACGCCAAACCCGACCTCTACTGCGTCTTTTCGCCGAACGTCTTTCACCTCGACCAGATCCGTCTGGGGCTAGAGGCTGGGGTGCAGGTCTTTACCGAAAAGCCGGTG
>JANMGI010000301.1:0-10834 GCA_031374565.1 Paracoccaceae bacterium
GTTCGGCTCTTCCGACCCCGCCGTCAAAACTCCCCGAGGCCGGTGATACTTGAACGACCGCCCCACCAGCCGCACGTCGTTGGCCAAGAGCGCCGAGGCCAAAGTGTCGCCCTTGTACCCCGCATAATCCTTTCCGTCGAAACGGAAGCGGACCGGCTTCGTCCGGTCGATCAGGCCCTTGCCGTCGATCCTCATGCCTTGCGCTCCGCTACCAATTCAACGCCGGAAATCTCATGCGTCACCGTGTTCCGCGTGACCACCAGCCACTGCGCACACCCCGCCTCGTGATACCAGAGGTCGCGCACCACCCCCGCCGGATTGTCCCTGAGGTGCAGGTAGTTATCCCACTCCGCCAACGGAGCACCCTCCGAGGGCCGGCGGAGATAATCCTCCGCCCCATAGTAATAAAACTCCCGCCGGTCCCGGTCACCGCAAAGGGGGCATTTCAGGCGCATGACTCATCCCGCATTCTTCGTCCCCAAATATCCCCGCCGGAGGCTTCCGAAATCAAGGCAGAGCACGTGCGTCGATCCATTCCTTGCCCCCTCAATGCAAATTATGCTGGCTGCCGGTGCCTTCTTCGTCCAGAAGATGCCCCGTCGCAAAGCGGTCCAGCCGGAACTTCCGGGCAACCTCATGGCTCTCCCCGGTCGCCATCAGATGCGCCATGCACCAGCCGGACGCCGGCACCGCCTTGAAGCCCCCGTAGTTCCAGCCGCAGTCGATGAACAACCCGGCGATATGCGTCTTGTCGATCACCGGCGACCCGTCCGGCGACATGTCCATGATCCCGCCCCAGCTCCGCAAGACCTTCGCCCGCCCGATCATCGGCATCAGGGTCATCCCCGCCTCCATCACATGCTCCACCATCGGCAGGTTCCCCCGCGACGCGTAGCTCGAATAGAAATCGAGGTCGCCCCCGAACACCAACCCGCCCTTGTCGGACTGCGAGATATAGAAGTGCCCCATCCCGAAGCTGACCACATGGTTGATCACCGGCTTCAAACCTTCCGTCACGAAGGCCTGCAGAACATGCGACTCAATCGGCAACCGCATCCCCGCCATCGCCGCCACCTGAGACGACCGCCCCGCCACCACGATCCCGACCTTGCCAGCCCGGATCGCTCCGCGCGTGGTCTGCACGCCCCGCACAACCCCGCCCTCGATGTCGATCCCCGTCACCTCGCAGTTCTGGATCAGGTCCACTCCCCGCTGATCCGCCCCCCGCGCATAGCCCCAGGCGACGGCATCATGCCGGGCCGACCCTCCGCGTGGGTGCAGAAGGCCGCCATAGATCGGGAACCGCGTCTGCTCGAAATCCAGATACGGCAGATGCTCCCGCACCCCGTCGCGGTCCAGCAGAACCGCGTCATCGCCCTGGTTGATCATCGCATTCCCGCGCCGCACGAAGGCATCCCGCTGCCCGTCGGAGTGGAACAGGTTGATCAGCCCGCGCTGCGAATGCATCACGTTGTAGTTAAGCTCGGCCTCCATCCCCTCCCACAGCTTCAGACTGTGCGAGTAGAACTCGGAATTCCCCGGCAGAAAGTAGTTGGCCCGCACAATCGTCGTGTTCCGCCCGATGTTGCCCGACCCGATATGCGACTTCTCCAGCACGGCCACATTCGTCAGCCCGTGGTTCTTCGCCAGATAATAGGCCGTCGCCAGCCCATGCCCGCCGCCACCGATGATGATCGCGTCATATTCGGCCTTGGGCGAAGGGTCGCGCCACGCGGGTTTCCAGCCCTTGTTGCCGAACAAACCTTCGGTGATGACCTTCAGGCCGGAATAGCGCATCGGTGAACTCCCCTGATCCTGGCATAAGACCGGGACCGTCCGGGATATTCAAGACCGCGCGGCGAATTCCTTGGCTGCAAGCGACATCACGTGTCGGAGACCGTGCATCACCCCGCGACACCCATCGCTTCGGCGATCAGACAGGCATCCGCGTCGGCAATTTCGAAGACCCCCCAGCGAAAGGGCTGGCCCCAGTTGACCCTCCCTGCGGTGAAGGACAGGCGCGCAAGCAACGGGGCAATCGGCGCGTCCTGTGCCTCATCCCAGACCACATCGCGGCGGAACGCGGTGAAGCCTTCGCCCATCACACCCTCGTAGACATCGCCCTCAGCGATCCGGCCGTGCGCGACAAAGGCCTGCAACCGGTCCTTGCCGCCGTAGACCCGCACCGGAGCATAGTAAATCACCCGGTCCCCCGGACGCATCCGGCGCAGGGGGGCAGCCTTGCCGTGGTTCACCTGGGCAAACCCGCCCGCGCGGCCTTTGGCAACGTGATTGGCCGCGGCGACACAGATCCAGGATTTGGGCGGGCGGGATGGTTCTTGCATGGCTACTTCTCCTGTCAGGGGGACAGACTGCGCCAACCCTCCTGACAGAAAGCGTCAGCAGCGGGTCACAACCCCTTGGACCTGTAGGTCTGCGCTACCCGCCCGATCGACACGATATAAGCCGCCACGCGCAGATCTTCGACGTCCTGGCGGCTGTGCCAGACCTCGCGCATCGCCTGATAGGCCGTGCGCATCGTGTCATCCAGGCCCGACCGCACCAGCTCCAGCTCGCCCGCGCCGCGCAGATATTTGTCCTTGAACCCCGGCGACATCGTCCAGCTGACGCCCCGTTCCGACGACAGCCGCTCCAGTTCTTCGACAAGCAGGATGTGGCGCGCTTCCTCGGCCCGGCGCTGCATTCGGCCAAAGCGGATGTGGCTCAGGTTCTTCACCCACTCGAAGTAGGAAACCGTCACGCCGCCCGCATTGGCATACATGTCGGGGATGATCACGCAGCCCTTGCGGCGTAGGATTTCGTCCGCGCCATAGGTGATCGGCCCATTCGCCGCCTCGATGATCAAGGGCGCCTTGATCCGGTCGGCGTTGCCAAGATGGATCACCCCCTCCATCGCCGCCGGGATCAGGATGTCGCAGGCCTCCTCCAGAACCGCTCCGCCATCCACCACATGTGCAGCCTTCGGATACCCCGCCAGAAGCCCGTCATGGCCGTTCATCCACTGCCGCACATCTTCGACGTTCAGGCCCGCATCGTTGACCAGCGCCCCGTCGCGCTCGATGACCCCGATGACCTTGCAGCCGTCTTCCTCACTGAGGAACTTCGCCGCGTGGTAGCCCACGTTTCCAAGGCCCTGCACGATGATCCGCTTGCCATCCAGCCCGCCGGTCAGACCCGCCTTGGCCGCATCCTCCGTGTGCCGGAAGAACTCGCGCAGCGCATATTGCACGCCCCGTCCCGTCGCCTCCACCCGTCCCTGGATGCCCCCCGCATGCGGAGGTTTCCCGGTCACGCACGCCTTGGCGTTGATGTCCGTGGTGTTCATCCGGGCGTACTGGTCGGCGATCCAGGCCATTTCGCGCTCACCCGTCCCCATGTCGGGGGCAGGCACGTTCTGTGCGGGGTGGATCAGGTCGCGCTTGATCAGCTCATAGGCAAAGCGACGGGTGATCTGCTCCAGCTCGTGTTCGTCCCATTGACGCGGATCGATGCACAATCCGCCCTTGGAACCCCCGAACGGCGTTTCCACCAGCGCGCATTTGTAGGTCATCAGCGCCGCAAGCGCCTCGACCTCGTCCTGGTTGACCGACAGCGCAAAGCGGATGCCGCCCTTGACCGGCTCCATGTGTTCGGAATGGACACTGCGGTAGCCGGTGAACGTCTCGATCTTGCCGCGCAACCGGACGCCAAAGCGCACCGTGTAGGTCGAGTTGCAGACCCGGATCTTCTGTTCCAGGCCCGGACTCAGGTCCATCAATTTCGCGGCCCGGTTGAACATAAGATCAACGGACTCGCGGAAACTTGGCTCTCCGGAAACTTTCATGCTGTCCTCCCAAACAGGCAGGCGCCGTGGGCCTGGCGCCATGGCCGGGACGCTAGCCGATCACGCCCCATCGCGGAACCCGGAAAGCAAAGCCAGGCAGCCAAGGCATGCCAAAGCGCGAATCAATCGGGCCGAAACTCCTTTCCGAAAGCTGAACGCGGGGGAAACTTTTCGCGTTCGCATCAGAACACATCAGATTCCCGCAGATTGTTTCCAGATTCCGGCAGTCACCCGGGGGACTCGCAGGAAATGCCTTACTTCTGCCCGAACTTGTGCCTAACTCGGAAGTTGGAAATCCGTCGTTTTTGACGGGAAACTTCTGCCATGGATCGTGACATGTTGATCAAAATCGCCCGCCTCCCGGTTTTCACTGACGTCGTCCGTAAATTCAAGGACTACAAGGCAGACGAAGGCGGCGCGATCGCCATCTTCATCGTTATCATCTTCATTCTGATCCTGATGCTGGGCGGTATCGCGGTCGACGTGATGCGCTTCGAGACGCGTCGTGTGGCCCTGCAGGAAACGCTGGATCGCGCGGTCCTTTCGGCAGCCAATGTGGTTCTTCCCGTATCGACGACGCCGCAATCGGTTGTCACCGAATGGTTCACCAAGGCCGGTCTGGGCAACGAACTGACCGTCGACTATTTCGCCCCGATCGTGGGCGGAAAGGTAACCACAAGCTCGCGTGAGGCGACGGCCCGCGCCAAAGTGCGGTCATACAACCATTTCATGCAGATGCTGTCCAAGCCCTACTTCGAAGGCCCGGCCGTCGCGGTCGCACAGCAGGGCGTGTCGAAGATCGAAGTGATGCTGGTGCTCGACATCACCGGCTCCATGGCCGAAGCCTCAGGAACCACCACCAAGATTGCGGCTCTGCGCCAGGCAGCGTCGAACTTCACCACGATCATGAAGTTCAGCAAGGACACGGGCGGCAACTACACCATCGCCAAGGACCCGAACAATCTGATCTCCATCGGAATGGTGCCCTATTCGTCGAACGTGAACATCCCGGCGGCGCTGCGGAACCAGTTCACCGTCTCGAAACTGTCGTCCTGGGATGGCGTTGCAAATCAGGGTGTTCCGGGCATCAACTGCTTCGAGATTGCCGAAAGCACTTACGGCACGACGGGGCTGTCCCTTTCCACAGCAATTCCGATGCAGGCCGTCGCCCAGACCGCTTCCGGCGCACCGTCCGGTGTGACGGTCACGAACCCGGCGGCAGCGAACACCAACGGCAGCAACGGCGGCGTCGTAACGCTTGGCCCGACCAGCCCGAACAACCCGGTCGAACCCAGCAAGAACACCACTGCCTACACCTGCAACAACGGCGACGACTACAACACCGCGGGGGACGAATCCGCATCGAACCTTGTGGCGCTGCCGTCGACGGACTTGGCTGCGCTCAAAGCCCAGATTCTTCAGCTGAACCCACGCGGGACGACGTCGATTGCGGTCGGGATGCGTTGGGGCACGGCTCTGCTCGATGAAGCGGCCCGCCCGATCTACACCGCACTGCGTGGCAGCGAAGCCGCGATGGCGGGCCGTCCCGCCAACAACGACGCCGCAGATACCCGCAAGATCGTCGTCCTGATGACTGACGGTACACACGTCGCCAGCAAGTACATCCTTGATGCCTACAAGACCGGCCCGTCCCCGATCTGGCGCGGCACTGATGGCAGAATGGCGATCGAGTACAACGACAGCGGTGTCGGCATCAACGGTGGGGTTCGTCCCGGCATCAACCCGACCGGGACCACCCCGCCCGGTCCGGTCAACAGCTGTTCAGGCTGGTCGCTGGCCAACACCATCGTCAACGGCAACACCGTCAAGCGCAATTTCTTTGTGCCGCACCTGAAACCCAGCGCGGTTAAACTTAAGGTTGGCAATCAGGCTGAAGGCGCAGGCACCGGGACCAATGTTACCGGCGGTTGCGATCCGCGCGCCTGGATCACCCCGCCAACCAGCGCGGCATCGCCCTGGTGGACCGGCAGCGGCGTTGTCCGTCGGCTCGACTGGAGCGAAGTGTGGCGCTACGCTTCGGTCGACTGGGTGATCGAGCAGCTTTACATGCGCTCGAACGTCACCGGGGCGACCACTTACACGACGGTCTACAACACTTTCGTGGGCAACTTCCTGACCGGCGAAGCCAACATGAACGCGCTTCTGAACACCAACTGCAACGCAGCCAAGACCGCCGGTATCGAGGTATTCGGCATCATCCTTGGCGACGACGTCACCCCCGGTCCGATCCAGTCTTGTTCCTCGCCGGGTACTGGCTACTTTTACAACGTGACGAACGCCGACGATCTGAACTCAGCCTTTGAACAGATCGCTGTCCTTATTTCAGACCTCAAGCTGACCCAATGAAACGGTTCTCCTCCTTTCTGCGGGACGAAGGTGGCTCGGCTGCTATCGAGTTCGTGTTCGTGTTCCCGACTGTGTTCATGCTCTTTGCGGCCTCGGTTGAAAGCAGCGTCTACATGGTCAAATACGTCATGTTTGAACGCAGCGTCGATCTGGTCGTAAGGAAACTCCGCCTTGGGGCCTATTCCGCCAACTTTACGCACCAGAAGTTGAAAGAAGAGATCTGCACCAACGGTGTCCTGGGAAACAACATCGCCCATTGCCTGAATGCGACCAAGATCTGGATGCAGCCGGTCAACACGGGCGATTTTTCCATGGGATCAGCCTTGCCTGCCTGTGTCGACAAGGCGAACGAGATCAACGTCGGCGATCCGCCCAACAACGCTCTCTCGGAAGGCGTTGACAATGAAATCATGATGATACGTGTCTGCATGAAGGAATTTCCTTTGTTCCCGATCACCATGGGCATCAGCATCAAGATGCCGGTGCGAAGCGATGGGTCGGTTTCAATGATTGTCTCTTCGACCTTCGTGAACGAACCCGGATGACCAGACCATGCGCAAACTGAAACTTCACATCGGGACCTTTCTTCGGAACGAAGACGGTCTGGTCATGGCCGAAGCCCTGATCATGCTGCCCTTGTTGATCTGGGGCCTGGTTGCGATGTTCATCTACTGGGACGTGTTCCGGACGATCAACACCACGCAGAAGGCCGCTTATTCCATCGCCGATCTGCTGTCGCGCCAGAAAAACACCATTCCGCTGACCTATGCCAACGGATTGCAGAACATCATGGATTTTCTCACGCCGAACGGCCACGCCGTAAAGATGAGGATCACCAGTTTTGAATGCGTTTCAACTGTCGCTCCCAAGACCTGCAGTCCGACCACTGGCAGCTATAAGCTTCTCTTCTCCTTTTCGCCAAAGGGAAGGGTCACCACTCTGATGACCCAGACCAATGTGCAGAACTGGAAAGCGACCAAGATTCCGACGCTGAACAACGGAGAAAGCGTCTTCGTGGTCGAGACGACGGTTGACTACAAGGCGCAGCTTCAGACGGCCGTTGCCGGCATGATGGTCGGGGTGAAGAACAACACGTTTGGCGAGTTCATCGTGACCCGTCCCCGTCATCGCCGCCTCTGCCTTGAAGGCACGACCACCTGCGTCTGACCCGATCACCGGCACTCCTTTCCCTTGGCGCGATCTGGCGTTAGCCTGCGTGGGCGACCATTAGGGGGTGCCATGCGCCTGACGATCCTGCCTCTATTGCTCCTTCTTTTCGCGGGCGCCTGTGCCCCGTTTCCGGAGCTTGACGCCGTCGGCCCCGACACCGCGTCGCCGCCGCGGCTTCTGCCCATCGACGACGTGCTGGCGCAGGCCGGCACGGAAACCGCTGATCCCGGTCCCGCCCTTCTCGCCCGAGCTCAGCGGGCAAAAGCGCGCGCGGCGGCAATTGCGGCGACACCTCCCGCCCCCTGACGGCGTTGCACCTCCGGTGGCTTCCGGCTAACAGACACCAGCCACAGCTGCCAAAGGTTCCCCGATGTCCACCGCCCCCTTGCGTCTTGGTCTTGCCGGTCTGGGGACCGTTGGCATCGGCGTCGTCAAGATCGTGCAGACCCATGCCGACCTGATCGCCGCCCGCGCGGGCCGCCCGGTGGTGATCACCGCCGTCTCGGCCCGGGATCGCCAGAAGAACCGCGACGCCGATCTTTCGGGCTATGCTTGGGAAACCGATCCGGTTGCCCTTGCCACCCGCCCCGACATCGACATCTTGGTCGAGGTGATGGGTGGCCATGACGGCCCCGCGAAAGCCTCTACCGAAGCTGCCATCGCCACCGGCAAGCACGTCGTCACCGCCAACAAGGCCCTTCTCGCCCACCACGGTCAGTCCCTCGCCGAAGCCGCTGAGGCCGCAGGCCTCGCCCTGCGGTTCGAGGCCGCCGTCGCCGGGGGCATCCCGGTGATCAAGACACTGACCGAAGGCCTTGCCGGCAACCGGATCAAGCGCGTCATGGGCGTCATGAACGGCTCTTGCAACTACATCCTCACCCGGATGCAATCGGAAAACTTGCCCTACGAGACAGTGTTCGAGGAAGCCCGCCAGCTTGGCTACCTTGAAGCTGACCCCAACCTCGACGTCGGCGGTATCGACGCGGGCCACAAGCTGTCGCTCCTCGCCGCCATCGCCTTCGGCACCCGCGTTGCCTTCGACGCCGTCGAGCTGGAGGGCATCGGCAACGTCTCGATCGACGACATCCGGCTTGCGCAAGACATGGGCTACCGCATCAAGCTTCTCGGAGTGGCCCAGATGACCGGGCGCGGCCTTGAACAACGCATGACCCCCTGCCTTGTCCCCGCCGACAGCCCCCTTGGCCAGCTGCAAGGCGGCACCAACATGGTCGTCCTCGAAGGCGACAGCGTGGGCCAGATCGTCCTGCGCGGCTCCGGCGCGGGCATGGGCCCAACCGCCAGCGCAGTCATGGCCGACGTGATCGACATCGCCCGCGGCTTCCGACTGCCGACCTTCGGACAGCCCGCGTCCACCCTGACCGCCGCCCAACCCGCCCGCGCCGCGACGCCCGCGCCCTACTACCTGCGCATGACGCTGCTCGACAAACCGGGGGCGCTTGCGAAGATCGCCACCTGCCTTGGCGACTCCGGGGTCTCCATCGATCAGATGCGCCAGTATGGCCACCTTGGTGCGAACGCCCCGGTCCTGATCGTCACCCACAAGGCTGCCCCGGACGATGTCGCCCACGCCTTGACCCGCTTCTCCGCGACCGGCGTGCTGGTGGGCAACCCCGTCGCCATCCGGATCGAGGAAGTCTGACGTATCGCTTGACAGCGCCCGCCCCCTGACCCGACCCTTGGCCATCGGTTCAAGGGTGGGAGTCGGACGATGCGGGCAGTCCTGCTGGCGCTTTTCCTCGCGGCCCCGGCGATGGCCGACCCGGTAGCCGGTCTGGACGATCCTGCGTTCCAGGACCCCTTCCGGCGCGCCCTGCAAGGCGACGACCCAACTGCGCTGAAAGACCTCCATGCCGCCGCCGAGGCTGGCAACACCGCGGCCCTCCTCGCCCTGCCCGTGGTCAGCGACTGGCTTCGCGCCTCCCTTCCTTTTGCCGAACGCAAGAAACTTGGCCGCATCAACGGCACCCCAATTGCCGAGGCGCTTGCCGCTGCCGACCCCACCGCCGCGCTGTGGGCACAAGGTGAACCCGGCACAGACATGGAAGCTCTCCTTGATCGAGCATTCGCGCTTTTCGACGCGGGCGAGCCAGACAAGGCGACCTTTCTCTTCATGACCTGGATCAACCAGACCGGCGGCTATGAGGACCTTCCTGTCGGCTTCTTCGATCAGCCCGCCCCGCCTTGGGCGATGGCTCTGGTCTTGCGCGGACGCCTGATCGATTCGGGCTATGGCACTCGCGCGGAAGGCGACGCCCTGATCGTCGACCGCCTCAAAGCCGGTGATCCAGCCGTCTGGATTGCCCTCGCGGGCTTTGTGGGCCTGCACCGGGCGGATACCGCACCGCCGGATGCGTCCCACCTTGCCGCCATCTTCCGCAGCGCAGGCATCCCGCAGGACGAAGCCATGCTCCGAATGAACGCCGCCGCCCCGGCCCTGACGGCGATCAGTCGCATCGAACCCGACCTCGATCCCGCGACCGCGAAAGCCGCAACCGCGTACTTCCACGACGAACCAGAGTTCCAGCCCCTCGTCACTGTTTGCGCCACTACCTGCCCGCGGACCAAGGACCAATGCACCACGGCCTTTGTCGCCGCTTTCGGCCACCCCTACGGCCGCACCACCCTGTCCCAGCCCTTGACATCGCTCATCTCCACCAGTGATTTCTTCGCCACCCCGCGCGGACGCCAGGTCCTCCTGCGTTCCACACGAGGCCAGCTCGGCGACGACCCTCTGACCTCCCCCGGTCTTACCGCCGTCCGCGCGATCGACGCCTGCCTCGCCGATGCCATCCTCGCCTCATTTCCATGACCCCCTGTTAGCGCCACCATTCTTGCCGTGCCGCCGCCTCCCCGTTACACGGAAGAAAACCCCGGGGGACCCATGTCTGAAAAGCTGCAATTCCAGGACCGCCTCCTGTCGCTCGGCCTTGGCCGTGTCTCCGAAGCCGCCGCCCTTGCGTCCGCCCGCCTGATCGGGCGCGGCGATGAAAAGGCCGCCGATCAGGCCGCCGTCAACGCGATGCGCGACCAGCTGAACCTTCTCGACATCAAGGGCGTCGTCGTCATCGGCGAGGGCGAGCGGGACGAGGCCCCGATGCTGTATATCGGCGAAGAGGTCGGCTCCGGCAACGGCCCCGCCGTCGACATCGCGCTTGACCCTCTCGAAGGCACCACCCTCACCGCCAAGGACATGCCGAACGCGCTGACCGTCATCGCCATGGCCCCGCGCGGCACGCTTCTGCACGCGCCCGACGTCTACATGGAAAAACTCGCCATCGGCCCCGGCCACAAGCCCGGCACCGTGACGCTGGCCATGTCCCCGTCCGAGCGTGTCTCCGCCCTCGCCGCCGCCAAGGGCTGCTCGACCGAGGACATCACCGTTTGCGTCCTCGACCGCCCCCGGCATGAGGATATGATCGCCGAAATCCGCTC
>JANMGI010000319.1:0-2483 GCA_031374565.1 Paracoccaceae bacterium
ACCCGCCCCGTACTTTAGCCGGGGCCACCCTTTACCCACGAGACCCCGTATCAAGTCCGGGGTGGGGTCACCTCCGCCTTGTCCCTGCGCAAGATCACCACCGGCTGTCAGACGTCCCGTCGCACAAGAAAACGGCGCGAAAGACCCTTGTCAACCGCGCCGCCCAAATCTTAACAATTCCTGAACGTCCACGGGCATCTACTTGATTCCAAGTCGAAATCAGAAAATGTCCACCGTGGACAAACTCAGGCTTCTACCCACAACCCCTCGTCCTTGACGATCTTGTAGGCCTCATCCAGCGACTTTTTCGCACGGCTGATCAGCACGTCGATCTCGGCCGGGGTGATCACCAGCGGCGGCGCGATGATCATCCGGTCGCCCACCGCCCGCATGATCAGATTGTTGGCAAAGCACCGCTCCCGCGTCCGGTAGCCGACATTCGCTGCCTCCGGAAACTTCGCCCGCTTCGCCTTGTTCGGAGTGAGAGCGATGGACCCCATCAGCCCGACCAGTTTCGCCTCACCCACCATCGGATGATCGGCCAAAGCTTCCCACCGCTCTCGCAGATACGGGGAAGCCACGTCCCGCACATGCTCGACGATCTTCTCATCCTGCAGGATCCGCAGGTTCTCCAGCGCGACCGCCGCCGCCACCGGATGGCCCGAGTAGGTGTAGCCGTGGAAGAACTCCCCCGCCCCGCCGACAACTTCCGCCACCTCGTCGCAGACGATGCTGCCCCCGATCGGCTGATAGCCCGAGGAAAGCCCCTTCGCGATGGTCATGATGTGCGGTTTGATCCCGAAGGTTTCGGACCCGAACCACTGTCCGGTCCGCCCGAACCCGGTGATCACCTCGTCCGCGATCAACAGAATTCCGTACTTGTCGCAGATCCGCTGGATCTCCGGCCAGTAGGTCTTGGGCGGAATGATCACCCCGCCTGCCCCTTGAACCGGCTCGCCGATGAAGGCGGCAACGTTGTCCGGCCCCACTGCCAGGATCTTCTCCTCCAGCTGCCGCGCGCGGGCCAGCCCGAACTCGTCCTCCGGCATGTCCCCGCCCTCGCCCCACCAATAGGGCTGGTCGATATGGGTGATCCCGTCAAGCATCCCGCCATGCGCGTGGATCGGCTTCATCCCGCCAAGCGACCCGCCCCCCATGGTCGAGCCGTGATACCCGTTCCACCGCGCGATGATGGTCTTGCGCCACGGCATCCCCTTCACGTCCCAGTACCGCCGCACCAGACGGATATTGGTGTCGTTCGCCTCCGATCCCGACCCCGCAAAGAAGACGTGGTTCAGATCGCCCGGCGCCAGCTTGGCGATCTCGGCGGCCAGGGCAATCGCCGGCACATGCGTGGTCTGGAAGAAAGTGTTGTAATAGGCCAACTCCTCCATCTGCCGCGCCGCGACCTGGGCCAGTTCCTTGCGCCCGTAGCCGATGTTCACGCACCAAAGCCCCGCCATACCGTCGATGATCCGGTTGCCCTCGCTGTCGGTAAGCCAGACGCCCTCGCCCCGCGTGATGACCCGCGCGCCCTTGGCCGCAAGCCCCGCCTTGTCGGTGAAGGGATGGAAGTGATGCGCCGCGTCCAGGCGCTGCAACTCGGCCGTCGGCATGTGGTTGGTGATCATGTTCATCGGGGGACCTCGCGGAATCAGCAGGGCCGAATGCCCCGTCTTGTCCGCAGGATATGATCAAACACACTTCCGTTCAAGAAATTTGATCAAATTATTTGACGCCGTCTCCGGTCATGCTCTTTTTCCAATACTCTGGGGGTTTGGGGGTGAAACCCCCATCAGCCAAGGAGGAGGGCGCAAGCCCCGACGACGAGACAAAAGCCTCGCGCGAAGCGCTCCATTCGAAAACCGTCAGTGACCCTCGGCCAGCGCCTGCCGCACGTGATCAATACCCTGCTGGATGTCGTGCTCGATGGCGCGGGCCAAGCCCTTCACATTCCCCGCGCGCATCGCCGCCAGCGCCTCGCGGTGCAGGTCGGGTGCCGTCTCCCGGCCATAGCGGTCGATCACCGCCCGCAGGGACGGCCCGGCCCGCAACCACAACGACCGGGCCAGGTCCAGCAGGACCGGGGCCTCTGCTGCCTCATACAGAGCAAAATGAAACGCATGGTTCGCCGCCAGATAGTCCGGCAGCTTGCCCGCGCCGATGGCCCGGTTCACCGCCCCGTCGATTGCCTCCAGCCGGTCGATCTGCGTGGCCGTCAGCTTGGGCGCGGCAAGCTCCGCCAGCTTCGGCTCGATTGCCAGTCGTGCAAACGCCACCTGCTCCAGCAACTCCGCAGAAAGGTGCGGCACCGCCACACGCCGGTTGCCCTGCGGCAGCAGCGCGCCTTCCGCCGTCAGCCTCCGGATCGCCTCCCGCACCGGGGTCATCCCTGCGTCCAGCTCGGCGATCAGCCCCTGGATCGTGACCGGAGCGCCCGGTGCCAGATGCCCGAACAGGATCATGTCGCGCAACCGCGCGTA
>JANMGI010000347.1:0-2921 GCA_031374565.1 Paracoccaceae bacterium
TTCGGCATGATCCGCGCGCATGACATGCGCGATTGGCACCAGCGCCAGACCGAATGCCCGCCGCACCCGTCGCATGGGGCTGGCTTCTGGCGCGATGCCTGGTGGCAGATGCATTGCCGCTTCGATCTCACCCGTCCTCCAAGGTTCCAGATCGAGGCCCGCACCGCAGATGACCCGGTTCTGCGCTTCATCGAAGCGACCTGGATGGCACAGCAGATCCCCCTTGCCCTCTTCCTCTGGACACTCGGCGGCTGGGGCTGGGTGCTTTGGGGCGTGTCACTTCGAATCGTCATATCGCTGACCGGCCACTGGGCCGTCGGTCATTTCGCGCACCGCACAGGTCATCAGGGCTGGCGCGTTGCGGGCCTGCCGGTGCAGGGTTACAACCTGCCCGGCCTTGGCCTGCTCACCTTCGGCGAAAACTGGCACGGCAACCACCACGCCTTCCCGCATTCCGCACGACTTGGCGTCGAAGCCGACCAGCTTGACCCCGGTTTCTGGCTGATCCGCGCTATGGCTTCCCTCGGCCTCGCCCGCAACGTCCGCCTGCCGGACAGCAAGCCTCCGCGTGATGGCCTGACCCGAGTCTGAAGCCTCTTGCGGACCGGCCCGAACGGTCCATTAATGGCGGGGAGGCGTGGGTGCCAGCCATACGGTTTCCATACGCTTTCCAGACGGATTCCAGACCTAGAAAAATGCCGAAAATCAGTGGATTAACCCTGGTTTCGCTCGGGGGGAAGAAAATGACCTTTCACATCGGCGCAAAGCCCGGCGAGATTGCTGAAACCGTGCTCCTGCCCGGCGACCCCTACCGCGCCCGCTGGGCCGCGCAGACCTTCCTTCAAGACGCGGTTCTGGTGAACGAAGTGCGGGGGATGCTGGGCTACACCGGCACCTGGAACGGGCACCGGGTCACGATCCACGGCTCGGGGATGGGGATGCCGTCGCTCTCGATCTACGCCAACGAACTGATCCGCGACTATGGCGCGAAGACCCTCATCCGCATCGGGTCCGCCGGCGCTTTGCCCGAACACGTCAAGGTCCGCGACGTGATTCTGGCGCAGACGGCCTCGACCGCGGGCTCGCCTTCGCGGACGATCTTCAAGGAACTGAACTTCGCCCCCTGCGCCGATTTCGGCTTGCTGTCAAAGGCTTACGCCGCCGCCATGACCCACGGCGCCCCGGTTCATGTCGGTGGCATCTACTCCTCGGACACCTTCTACGACGAACGCCCCGACCTGTCCACCGAACTCCTCCGTCACGGTTGCCTGGCTGTGGAAATGGAAGCCGCCGAGCTATACATCCTTGCCGCCCGCCACCAGGTCCGCGCCTTGGCCGTCCTCACCATCTCGGACCACATCACCACGGGCGAAGCCCTTCCCGCAGACCAACGCGAACGCAGCTTCGGCGCGATGGTCGAAATCGCGCTGGAAGCCGCGTTCGCCTGATCACCCTTCCGTGACCCCGATGGTATCGCGGGGCGGGCGGGCTTAGGTCTCGTCCCTCCCAACCGATTGGACACGCCATGAAAGCCGCCCGCATCCACGCCTATGGCGCCCCTTCCGAAATCCGGATCGAGGAAGCCCCGCTTCCCACCTTGAACGACGATGACGTCCTGATCCGCGTCGTCGCCACCAGCGTCAACCCGGTCGACTGGAAGATCCGCAAGGGTTACCTGAAGGCGATGATCCCCTACGAAATGCCGCTCATCATGGGCTGGGATGTCTCTGGCATCATTGAAAAAACCGGCCCCGCTGTAACAAAGTTCAAGCCCGGAGATACGGTTTACTCCCGGCCCGACATCGCCCGCAACGGGGCCTATGCCGAATACGTCGCCGTCCGCGAAAGCGAAGTGGCGTTCAAGCCCGCGACCATCTCCCATGTCGAGGCCGCAAGCCTCCCCCTCGTCTCGATCACCGCCTGGGAAGCGCTATTCACCACCGCAGGCCTTGCAAAGGGCCAACGCGTCCTGATCCACGCCGGGGCCGGTGGCGTTGGCTCCATCGCCATCCAGCTGGCGAAAGCAAAGGGCGCGCACGTCACTGCCACCGCCTCAGCGGGCAAGGCAGCCCTCGTCAGATCGCTCGGCGCGGATGAGGTGATTGACTACCACGCGCAGGATTTCTCGACCGTCGCCCGCGACATGGACGTCGTCTTCGATACCGTGGGCGGTGAGGTGCAGGACAAGTCCTGGGCCGTCCTGAAACCCGGCGGCATGCTCGTATCGATCACCGCCGAACCCTCGGAAGACCGGGCCAAAGCCGAAGGTAAGCGCGCCGGATTCGTCTTTATCGGTCCGAATGCCCCGATCCTGACCGACCTCGCTGGCATGGTTGACCTAGGCCTGGTCCGGCCCCTGATCGCCGCCGAGTTCGGCCTGAACGACACCGCGAAAGCGCAAGAGTTCAGCGAAACCGGCCGCGCCACCGGCAAGATAGTGATCTACGTGGGCAATCCCTGAGGCCACCCCTGACCCAGAAACTCCGCCACCCGCGCGACCGCACTGCCCTTTGGCATCGGCCGCGCGGACCACAGCCGCAGACCCTGCCCGACCGCCACCCGCTGCCGAAACGGCGCAACCAGCACCCCGCGCGCCAAGTGCCCCGCCACCAGCGCCCCATCAGCACCCCGGCCCCGTTCACCGCCTCTTCCACCGCCAGCGCATACAGCGAGAACACCGGGCCCCGCACCGCCACCTTCTCCCCCACCGCCTGCAACCAGACCTCCCAATCCCGGTCCCAGGCCGTATCCGACAGACAGGGCACCGACCCAAGATCCTCCACCCGCGACAGCCGCGCCGCCATCCCCGGCGCGCAGACCGGAAACAGCTCATCCCCCGCCACCAGCTTGCCTCCCAGCTCAGCTGGAAACAGGCTCAGGTCATGCAGGCTGCGCTTCAGGTTCGGCGCGGCCTCCAGCGC
>JANMGI010000393.1:0-1820 GCA_031374565.1 Paracoccaceae bacterium
CCTTGCCCCAGTCGCGGCTGTCGTACGCTTCGGAGAAGGTGGTGGCCTTGCCCGGACGGAACGGCTCGTACCGCTTCGATTCGACCCCGACCAGAGTGTTCGCCGTTGTAATGGCCACGTCCAGCCAGGGGTGCCGCCCGCCCGACCAAGGGAAACGCAGCTCAGCCTCGATCTCCAGCGCAACCGGCAGTCCCATCGGCACGCCGGGCAGGGGCAGCATCGACCGGGGCCGGTCGAGGAACCAGCCGAAGGCGTTCACCGCCAGGGCCGCCGAAGATTCCGGGCTGTCGAACTTACCGGACGCGACCTCGTTTCCGGGGGATCGGGCCATGGCCGCCAGAACCGCAGCACCCGGAACGCCGGGAAGGAAGGAGGGGTCGCTCATCCTTTCATCTCTTGCAGGGTGTTGCCGCCATCCACAACCAGCATCGCGCCAGTGACGTAGGACGCTTCGTCCGAGGCGAGAAACAGCGCGCAGGCGGCCACCTCGGCGGGGGTGCCGGGCCTGCCTGCGGGGGTGCGCTTGCCCGCGCGGATTTCGCCGGGGCTTGCGCTTTCGGTGGCGATCCAGCCGGGCAGGACCGCGTTACAGGTGACGCCCTTCGCCCCGTATTCCAGCGCAATCGACCGGGTCAGTCCGGTGATCCCGGCCTTGGCTGTGGCATAGGCGGACGAGCCGTCAATGGTCACGACCGGCCCGGTGACGGACGAGATGTTGACGATCCGGCCAAATCCGCGCGATGCCATTCCCGGAAGTGCCGCGCGACAGCAGTGGAAGGTCGTGTTGATGTTCAGCGCCATGTGATGCGCCCAGTCCTTGTCCGACCAGTCGGCCAACTGTCCGCGCTTCACCCGCTTTCCGGTCTGCACCATACCTGCGTTGTTGACCAGGATCTCAACCGGTCCAAGGCCCGCCTCGACCGCCTGAAACAACCCCGTAACCTGCGCAGGATCGGTCAGATCGGCGATGTGCGACATCGCGCCAATCGCCTTGCCCCGGTCATGGATCCGCGCGCTGGTCGCAGTCACCGCGACCCTTGCCCCGGCTGCTGCCAGTGCCTGCGCGATGGCAAAACCGATTCCCCCTGGGCTTCCGGCCCCCGTCACCAAGGCGACCCGTAATGCCACTCCGGCCATTGCACCCACTCCCGCTGTGACTGTCCTTGCATGCCAATATCGCAAAACTGAAAGTTTGGGTGGAGAATACAGTCCCAAAGCCCTTGAAAGGTCGTATTTCTGCTAGCACGCAGAAGTGCGCGGATTGCCGCACGCGGGGCTTTCGCTTCGCAGCGCCATGCCATTATAAGAAGACGCCCCGTCGGAACCTCCGAGTCGGGGCCGTCGCTATTACTTGAAGGACCACCCATGGCTTTCTTCCCAAGCCTGTTTTCGTCGGACATGGCCATCGACCTCGGGACCGCGAACACGCTGGTCTACATCCGCGGCAAGGGGATCGTTCTGAACGAACCCTCGGTGGTGGCCTATCACATCAAGGACGGCAAGAAGGTTGTCCTGGCGGTGGGTGAGGATGCCAAGCTGATGCTGGGTCGCACCCCCGGCACCATCTCGGCGATCCGCCCGATGCGCGACGGGGTCATCGCCGACTTCGAGGCGGCGGAAGAGATGATCAAGCATTTCATCCGCAAGGTGCACAAGCGGTCCACGATTTCGAAGCCGAAGATCATCGTCTGCGTGCCGCATGGCGCGACCCCGGTGGAAAAGCGGGCGATCCGCCAGTCGGTTTTGTCCGCAGGCGCCAAGCGCGCAGGGCTGATTGCCGAACCCATCGCGGCGGCCATCGGGGCGGGAATGCCGATCAC
>JANMGI010000411.1:0-2008 GCA_031374565.1 Paracoccaceae bacterium
GTAACGCCAACCCCGTAGGTCGGGCTTCAGCCCGACTCCGTCAGAGCGCGCCCCAAAGCGCGCTCTTTTCAGTTGCAAATCACCAACCGGGTAAACCCTTGCGCAACTTCCGCAAGTTCTTCTGGCGGAAGAGCTATTCCCGCAATGATCACTGTTGGTTCGACGCCATTCTGCGCCAGGAACAGCTTTGCAATCTCGCCCCGTATCGCGAAATTCACGTTCTGCGGTATCGTGCCGTAACTCTCCATCGCATAGCTGTCGCTCAGACGGGCCACAACCACTCCCACAACCTGCCCACCCCCGTTCAGAACCGGTCCGCCAGAGTTTCCGGGTTGAACCGGCGCGGAAATCTGCATGTTGATCCCGTCGCCACCGATACCTTTTGTGCTCGTCACCGATCCCCGTGTGACGTTCAGCCCGCCCAGAAGGCCTGACAGTGGATAGCCCACCACCGTCACATCTGAGTTCAGCCGCGCCGGAGTGTCTGCAAAGACCGCAGGCGCTGCGCCCGAAAGTCCATCCACCTGCAACAGCGCCAGATCGAACACCGGATCCTCGGCCAGAACAGTGGCTAGATACCCGTCTACGGTCAGACTGTCACAGCCCGATATCACATGCTGATTGGTCAGCATGAAGCCATTTTCACTGACAATGAAACCTGTTCCTGACCCCGATGGTGAGGTCGATGGCGCAGGATCGGCGTTCGCGACCGACGCCCCCGGCGCCGGTATCGGAGGACTTTCTGGCGCCTCCTCCTCTTCCAGAAGTCGCGCCACAACCTCGACGCCAGACGCCAACTTGCCAGGCGAAATTCCGATGGCCGGGGCATAGCCGGGCTCAATGCTGCCGGTGATGGCGGCAAGGGCCCCGGCGTCGCGATCCGTGCCCGAGATCATCAGTGTGGACCAGCCCGTGGCGCGCAGGTCCGACCGCGTGTAGAGCGTGACTCCGGCGGCTGTCCGCGCCGAGGTGATCCACAGCTTGGGACGCCTCACGGTATAGACTTCTCCAGCCGCCTGACGGGCGGTATAGGCATGATAGGTTTCCGCCGCCGCACCAGTGTCGATGGTCATCGAATAGCCGATGGACCGCCCCGAAACGTTCATGTTCACAAAGGCGTCCGACGGCGCGCCATCGACGACTACTGCAGTCGGCACCAGAAATGACATGTCCAGCGCCGAGATGTATTGCCGTTCCCAGCCTTCCGCGTTGATCGCCGAAAAGGCCTGCATCGCGGCATAGACCGCGTCGGAATTGGTGACAAAGGCCGTCGACCCACCGCTTTCCGCAGTAAACCGTTCGAGCGCACGCTGGCTGCCACCGCCCCAGGCGCCGTCGATCAGGCCGTTGTAGACATTCGCAAAGGCCAATCCGGCTTGAAGCAATCGCTTTTCCTGATCAGTCAGCAATCGGGCGTCAAACTCGTCGCGCAACTGATCGGCGGTGTAGGCTTGTACCGGCACGGTTTGAAACAGGACAAGCATGACAAGGACAAGGATGCGCACAATCAGTTCCCCAGGAATGTCCGTATTCTTCGCAGGGAATGTGGCCCGGTCAAGGCCTCAGCCGATGTTGCCTGCCGCGGTCCACGCAGTCCGTTCCGCAGTTGCAACAAAACGTCCCACCCCCGCGCAATTCCCGCACAAGCCCAGTCAAACCTTACCAACTCCCTAACGCCCACACCCAACCCCTTGTTTTCAAACACCCCCAAAATCTGTCCACCGTGGACACCTCACCCCATGAACTCAACCGACAGCACCGTCGGCAGATGCCGTGCGACCTCCTCCCACGTCTCCCCCTCATCGCGGCTCAGAAACACCGACCCCGAGTTCGTGCCGAACGCCACCCCTCCCTCACACGACGCCATCCCCTGCCGCAGCACCGTGAAAAAGCAGTCCCGCTCCGGCAGCCCTGCCCCCTTCCCTGCCCAGGTCTCCCCCCCGTCCTCCGTCTTCCACACCAGCGCGCGGCCCCCCACCGGATACCGCCCCAGCGAGTCCCCGTTCAA
>JANMGI010000428.1:0-3460 GCA_031374565.1 Paracoccaceae bacterium
CCTCGAAGCGGCGGATCAGCAGCATCTCGCGGTAGTATTTCAGCAGGTCGTCCTTCGAGACATTCGGTCTCGCGTCAGGCTTCTTCGCCATCGGGCCCCTCCCTAGGGTAGCAGAATGGTTTACCATTAAACCATTCATACAACATCGGTGTTTATTGGGTCAAAAGGATTCTCCTGCCGCAGCGTCATGCAAATAGCATGGCACCTTTGCGCTGCGGGACTGGCTTCAGCTGCCGATTCGCGCCCTAAGGTTAACACCTGACCGCCCATACGCGCGTATGTATGGAAGCCATACGCCTTCCATACGGAATAAAGACGCCCGAAAGGCCTAAGCGCTGGCTGATTAACCTATCGCCCGCAATGGCTTAGCGAATGGCAATCTCATCTGAGCGCATATAGCCCAGCACATCCCTTGTCTGCTGGTCCAGAAGGTCAAGGTCCAGATAGTCGTCCGACAGCCGATGCGTCAGGTTCTGCATCGTCTCCAGATCAAGCGCCAGACGGTCACGTTCCGTCCGAAGATCCTCGGCTTCCGCATGGGTCGCGACCCGGGCAAACATGCCGTAGTCACCTTGCACGGCGGCGAAGGTGAAGTAGACCCCAAGCGCGCCTGCAAGGGCCAGATACACCAGCCCCCCAAGTCCGCGATGTGTTTGAACTGCCGACATGCGCCCTCAACCGGCCTCTCTTTGACGAAGGCCTGAAGCGAATCATGACACAACGCGAATCGGTTGTGAATCCTGAAAATGCATCCCGCTCAAAGACTTGAACGGGATGGCTGCCCAAGCGATTCGCTAAGCCTCAGGTGATCGAGGCCGCGTAGATCCCGTCCACTGCGCCTTGCAGCACCGCGTCGAATTCTGCATCCGACTGCTGGGCGCTCAAACCCTCGCTCAGCGCACGGCTGAAGCTGGCGATGACCCCGTGATTCTGTGCCAGAATCGCATTCGCCTTGTCGCGGGAATGCCCGCCCGACAGCGCCACAACCTTCAGAACCTTGGGGTGCTTGACCAGCGGCTGGTAGAAATCCGGGATCGTCGGCAGCGAAAGCTTCAGCATCACCTGGCCCTCAAGCCCTTCCAGATGCTTGAGGATTTCGTCCTGAAGCATCGCCTCGGCCTCGACCTTGTCACTGATCGAGATTGTCACTTCCGGCTCCAGGATCGGCATCAGCCCGTGGCTCGCCACCTGTCGGCCCAACGCGAACTGCTGCGCCACGATGGCGGCAATTCCCTTGGCATTCGCCGCATTCACGACCGAGCGTTCCTTGGTCCCGTAGACCCCCGCCTTCGCAGCCCGCGACAGCAAATCGTCCAACCCCGGGATCGGCTTCATCAGCTGAACGCCGTCGGCCTCAGCCTCCAGCCCTTTGTCGATCTTCAGGAATGGCACCACGCCGCGCTTGTCCCAGAGGTAGGTTGCCGTCGGAATCCCGTCGATCACCCGGTCCATCGTCTGCTCGAACAGGATCGCGCCGACAACCTTGTCGCCGGTAAAGGCGGGCGACTTGATGATCCGCGCCCGCATTGCGTGCACAAGGTCAAACATCTGTTCGTCCCCGGAATATGCATCTTCCGAAATCCCGTACAGTTTCAAGGCCTTGGGGGTCGATCCGCCCGACTGGTCAAGGGCTGCGATAAAGCCGCGCCCGCTGCGCACCTGTTCGGTCATCTTCGCGTTGGTCATGTCCGTCTCCCAAATGTCAGTGCAGGCATAGCGTTGATGACAAGCCCACTCAACCCATCAGCGCTTGCACGCCCGGCAGGTCCTTGCCTTCCATCCATTCCAGGAAAGCCCCTCCCGCCGTCGAGATGAAGGTAAAGTCATCCGCCGCCCCCGCCGCGTTTAGGGCCGCCACAGTATCGCCCCCTCCGGCGACCGAGATCAGCTTCCCGGCCTTCGTCAGCTCAGCTGCCACACGGGCGGCGGCATTGGTCGCGGCATTGAAGGGTTCGATCTCGAACGCCCCCAAAGGTCCGTTCCAGATCAAGGTCTTGGACGCGGCGAACACCTTTTCCAGCGCCGCCACCGTCTTCGGACCGGCATCCAGGATCATCGCGTCCGGCGGGCAGTCGCGCACGCCGACAGTCCGGCTTTCGGCCCCCGCCTTGAACTCGCGCGCGACGACAATATCCACCGGCAAGTGAATCTGGCAGCCCGCCTTCTGCGCCCGGTGCCGGATTTCCCGCGCCGTTTCGGCCATTTCCCGTTCGGCCAGCGACTTGCCGACCTCGATACCCTCAGCGACCAGGAACGTGTTCGCCATCCCCCCGCCGATGACCAGATGGTCGACCTTGGTGACAAGGTTCGCGAGCAGTTCGATCTTGGTCGAAACCTTCGCCCCTCCGACAACAGCCGCAACTGGCCGTTCAGGCGACCCCAATGCCGCTTCCAGTGCCCTCAACTCGGCCTCCATCAGCCGCCCCGCCGCCGCAGGCAGCAGCCGCGCGAGGCCCTCGGTCGAAGCATGCGCCCGGTGCGCTGCCGAAAACGCGTCATTCACATAGACATCGCCCAGCTTCGCCATCTGCGCCGCAAGCTCTGCATCGTTCTTTTCCTCACCCGGATGGAACCGGGTGTTCTCCAGAAGAACCACCTCACCAGCCCCCGCCTTGGCGATCGCCGACGCCGCAACATCTCCCACGCAATCCGACCCGAACACCACCTTACGGCCCAGCGAGCCAGCTACGGCGTCCACCAAGTGGCTAAGGCTCATCTCCGGAACGACCTTGCCTTTCGGTCGGTCGAAATGCGCCAGAAGCACCACCTTGCCACCCTTGGCGATGATCGCCTCCACCGTCGGCTTGATCTTGTCGATCCGGGTCATGTCAGTGACCCGGCCCGCTTCCATTGGCACGTTGATGTCCACCCGCGTCAGAACCACGCGTCCAGACAGGTCCATGTCGTCCAGCGTCTTCCAGGGCATCGCAGTCTCCTTCGGTGAAAGCCTGCCCGCTATTGGCCCGTGGATCACGCTCCCGTCAACTGCTTCCGAAGCTTTGCACTTCCCTTGGCCGGATGCCGCCAGTAGGGTCCCGCCCGATCTGACAAACGACACAAATCCAAGGAGACACCGATGCCCGACATCAAGGACCCGGAAAACACCATCATCCTGACGCTGAAGGACGGCGAAGTGATGATTGAGCTCTTGGCCGACGTGGCCCCGAAACATGCCGAGCGGATGAAGCAGCTTGCCCGCGACAAGGCCTACGACAACGTGGCCTTCCATCGCGTGATCGACGGCTTCATGGCCCAGACCGGCGATGTGGAAAACGCCAACATGGAAAGCCCCAGCTACAACCCGCGCCGTGCAGGCACAGGTGGGTCGCAATACCCTGATCTGCCAGCGGAGTTTTCCAAACTCCCGCATGACCGGGGCACGCTTGGCGCCGCCCGCTCGCAAAGCCCGAACAGCGCGAACAGCCAGTTTTTCATTAATTTCAAGGACAACAGCTTCCTG
>JANMGI010000493.1:0-2732 GCA_031374565.1 Paracoccaceae bacterium
GGCGTTGCCACTGCCGCCGGGTGCCAGCTTGCCTGCTCCTGCGACCTGATCACCGCCTCGGAAACCGCCCGCTTCGGCGTCAACGGCATCAACCTTGGCCTTTTCTGCGCTACCCCCGCCGTGGCCCTCAGCCGCCGCCTCGCCCCCGGCGCTGCCTTCGAACTTCTCACAACGGGAGAGTTCCTGTCCGCCCCCCGCGCCCATGCGATGGGCGTGGTGAACCGCCTCGCCGCGCCCGACCGGCTTGGGGTCGAGACGCTGAAGCTCGCCCAGACCATCGCGTCAAAGGACCCCGCCGCCATCCGCCTTGGCAAGCGCGCTTTTCAGGCCCAGCTTGGCCAACCCTTGCCGCAAGCCTACGCGGTCGCGGGGGCGATCATGCTGGAAAACGTCCTTCTCCCCGCCACCGCCGACGGCATCCAGCGCTTCATCGACCGCCGGTAGGTCGGGGCCTGCCCCGACTCCCCCGTCACCCGCCAAACCGTCCCCGCCGGGCCAACAGGACCACCATCAGCGCCAGCCCGACGACCGCCAGCCCCAGACAGACCGCATAGACCAACCCCGGCCCCCCCAAAGCCAGCAGCCCCGCCCCGACTGATGGTGCCGCAGCCGCAGACAGGATCGGTGCCACTGCCACCGCGCCCGAGATCACCCCGAACCCCGTCCGCCCCAGCACTTCGGCAATCAGCACCGGCCGCAGGATCGACATCAGACCCGCCCCTGCCCCCTGCGCCAACGCAAAGGCGAAGATCAGAAGCGGTGCCGCACCCGCCAACACCAGCAAGACCCCGGCCAGCACGACGCCCGACAGCGACAGCAGAACCGCCCGCCCCGTTGACACCCGCGCCCCCATCGCCAGCAGCACCAGCCGCCCCGCCACCTGCGACGGCCCGATGCAGGCCGCCGCGATGGCCGCCAGCCCCGGTTCGGCCCCCCGGTCGGCAAACAGGACCAGCACATAGGTCAGAAGAATACCATGGTTCAGGTAGACCGCCGTGAACCCCGCCGCGATGATCCAGAAGGCGGGCTTCTTCAACGCCGCGCCCAACACGCCGGGCGGGGCAGCGGCCTGCACCATCCCTGCCCGCTCGCGCCGCCGAAGCTGGCGGACCGCGACCGTATTCAAGGGAACAACCAGCACCATCAGCCCGGCAAAAGCCACCAGCGCCCCCTGCCCGCCCATCACCTGCCCCAGCCAATGTCCCAGCGGGAAGGCCAGCGTCCCCGCGAACCCCGCCACCAGCGTCACCCGGGTGATCGCCCCCCGCGCCCCATCGCCCAGCCGCCGGGTCAGAAAGGCAAAGCACGTCTCATACAGGCTTCCCGCCTGCGCGACCCCGATCACCGCCCAAAGCAGCAGCCAGCCGGTCAGACTGCCGACCAGCCCCAACCCCGCAACGCCCAAAGCCGCAACGCCCGGCAACCAGATCAGCATCTCGCCGCCAAAGCCCCGGTCCACCAGCCGCCCGGTGAACGGTGTCAGCCCCGCCATGATCAGGAACGCCAGTGTCGGCCCCAGCGCAAGCTCGGCCTTGGTCCAGCCTGTCGCCGCCTCAAGGTCGGGCAGCAGCGCGGGAAAGGAATAGTAGCAGCCCGCATAAATCAGGGTCTGGCCCAGCGCGAGGAGCCACACCGCCGATCCGCCCGCGTCGAAGGATTTCGTGTCTGTCACCGCATCCCCGCCGCTCTGGTTTGCCCGTCCTGACTGCCTCAGCCGCATCCGACCCGCAACCCCTTCCAAGCCTGGGATTGCCTTGCAACGCCGCCGAAGCTAGACCTCTCCCGGTTCTGCCCGAAGGACGCCCGATGCCCTTCTCTGCCCTTGATGGCCTGTTTTACCGCATCGTTCCCCGCACCCGCGCTGCACAAACCTTGGCCCCCGCAATCAGCCCCGAGGGCAGGTTTCACTACTCCGACCAACCCAGCCTTTACGTCTCGATCCGTCCCGACTGGGCCTGTCACGCGATCCAGACTTACGTCCGCGACACCGATCCGCTCCGCGTGATCTGCGAGCCTCGCCTGAATGCCTTAAGTGTTCTCGAACTGCGCAACCCCGACCACTGCAAGGCCTCGGGCCTCGGGCATCGACCCCGCCCTCGCCGCCATCCCTTTGCTTCCCCAGCGCGCAAGGCCTGCCCGCCTCGACCTGGGCTGTCTCCGACCGCGCCCGCGCGTCCGGTGCAGACGGGATGATCTACACCGCCCGAACCGAGCCCATCCGCTGGCACCTGGCCCTTTTCCACTGGCCGGGCGCAAGCCTGACGGGCCGGGTTCTGCCTTATCCGCTTCCCGACGAACCCCCTTCGCCCCTTTATTGCAGACCTGACCGGTCGGGCAGCCGTGGCTGGCCCCGACGCTGAACCGTCACATCGCGCTTGGATCTCCGCCCCCCGATCCCGCGCTTGCGGAAATCGCCATGGGTCACGACGTTTTCGACAAGACCATAGGACCTGCCACCCCGCGTCAAATTCGGCACAACAACCAGCGTTCAGGATCCGACCAGCAGCGGGCCGGTCTCTGTCACGAAAATCGCACTTCCGGGAAGACCCGACAGCCTCGCAAGACTGGCCGCACCTTCCCCGGCTTCGACCCGCTCATCGTCGGGCGTCAGGTGCTGATAGAGGTCACGCAGCCTGGCAAGATCCGCACGCACAGCCTGTCGGATCTGCAGTGTGTCCCGTTCCATATGGCCTTCAGCACCATTTCTGATCAGGAATTAAGATTTCCCTAAC
>JANMGI010000518.1:0-4184 GCA_031374565.1 Paracoccaceae bacterium
CTTCGGCGACCGTCGCAAGGCCATGCTGCAGGACATCGCCATTCTGACCGGTGGTCAGGTGATCAGCGACGATCTGGGCATGAAGCTGGAAAGCGTCACGCTGGACATGCTGGGCAGCGCCAAGAAGGTCATCATCAAGAAGGATGACACGACCATCATCGACGGTGCCGGCGTCAAAGCCGAAATCGAAGCTCGTGTCAGCCAGATCCGTGCGCAGATCGAGGAAACCACCTCGGACTACGACAAGGAAAAGCTGCAGGAACGTGTGGCCAAGCTGGCTGGCGGTGTTGCGGTGATCAAGGTCGGCGGGATGACCGAAGTCGAAGTGAAAGAGCGCAAGGACCGCGTCGATGACGCCCTGAACGCGACCCGTGCGGCCGTGCAAGAAGGCATCGTTGTCGGCGGCGGCGTCGCATTGATCCAGGCTGGCAAGGTTCTGGAAGGTCTGACCGGCGCGAATGCCGACCAGACCAACGGGATCAACATCGTCCGCAAGGCGCTTGAGGCTCCTCTGCGTCAGATCGCCCAGAACGCGGGCGTTGACGGATCGGTCGTCGCGGGCAAAGTGCGCGAGTCGAATGATCCGACCTTTGGCTTCAACGCGCAGACCGAAGAATATGGCGACATGTTCAAGTTCGGCGTGATCGACCCGGCCAAGGTTGTGCGGACTGCTTTGGAAGATGCGGCTTCGGTTGCCTCGCTTCTGATCACCACCGAAGCGATGATCGCTGACCGTCCGGAGCCCAAGTCGGGCGCCGGTGGCGGTGGCGGCATGGGCGGCGGTGGCATGGGCGGCATGGACTTCTGATCCACGCTTTCAGGTGCAAGAACAGGGGGCGGCCTTCGGGCCGCCCTTTTGCTTTGCATCCCCATGCGAGGCCGTTAAGTTCCTGGTCCATGAGCAAGGCCGTTTTCATTGCCTCAAGCCATTCCGCCTACGACGACCGGCCGGGCGAGGTTTACCATTTTCCCAACATGTACCTGTCGCGGGTGGCTCAGACCGTCGGCGACAGGGTGATCCTGTACCAGGGACGGCGTGGGGGGGTGGCTGGCTACTATGCGGTGCAGAAGGTAGAGCGGATCATCCCGGACCCCGTGGATTCCATGCATAGCTATGCCGTTATGGATCGGTCGTCACTGCTGGACTTCGACCGGCCAGTGCCGCGTTTTCGGCCATATGGAACGCCCTATGAGACGGGGCTGCCGGTGTCGCGTGGATCGAACACGTCGTCGGTAAGGCTGATTTCGGAGGCGGACTATGCAGCAATCATCGACGAGGGCCTGCGCGAGGACGTGACTGCGGACACGCTTCCCCGGGAAGGCCCGTTGCCGGGGCCAACTCTGGTGCCGGGGTTCGCCGAGGGGCAAGCCTCGTTCCACCCAATCAGCGGAATTGATCGCGAGCAGGTCCTGTCCTCTCGCGCTTTTCGGGACCGGGCTTTTGCGCGTCAGGTCAAGGCGGCCTATCGGGCGCGCTGCGCGATGTCGGGACTGGAGCTACGGAATGGCGGTGGCAGGCCCGAGGTCGAGGCAGCGCATATCGTGCCGGTAGATGCGCGAGGGCCGGATGTGGTAAGCAACGGGCTTGCCCTTTCCGGCACCGTCCACTGGATGTTTGATCGCGGGCTGGTCGCGGTGGACGAGGATCTTGGTCTGCTGATCGCGCGTGACAGCGTGGCGACGGATATTGCGGCACGGCTTTTTGTCGCCGACAGGCGCCTGATCCAGCCGAACGATCCCGCAAAGGCGCCGCATCCGGCCTATCTGAAGTGGCATCGCGACAACTGCTTCAAGGGATAGTGTGGCCTTCGGGTCGCCCTTTTGCTTTGCGCAGGGCTGGTCCACAGTGAGGCCATGCGCCTGTTCCTGCTGACAGCCCTTACCCTGCTGGCCTTCGCGGCCAATTTCGTCCTGAACCGGTGGGCCGTGGGGCCGGGCCATATCGGCGCGGTGGAGTTTGCCTGTGTGCGGGTGGTTGTCGGCGCGGTCATGTTGATGGCGCTGGTCGTCTGGCGACATGGCGGCATCGGCTGGCCCGGCCTGAAGGGCCGTCTGGCAGGAGTGGCTGGGCTGACGGCCTATCTTCTTGGGTTTTCGCTGGCCTATCGCGGTCTTGACGCCGGGACGGGGGCCTTGATCCTGTTCGGAACCGTGCAGGTGACGATGTTTGCCGGTGCCCTGCTGTCCCGTGAGGCAGTGCCGGTGCGGCGCTGGGCCGGGGCCGCTTTGGCCTTGGGTGGACTTGGGCTGATCGCAGCACCGGGATCGGTCGCGCTGCTGCCGCTTGCGCTGATGGTGGCGGCTGGGATCGGTTGGGGCATTTATTCGTTGGCGGGCCGGGGCGCGGTGGACCCCTTGGTCGCGACGGCGTGGAATTTCCTGCTGGCGGTGCCACTGGTGCTGCCGATTGGCTTGGCCGCCGGGGTGGCATCGCCTGACGCCATGGGGGTCGCCTTGGCGGTTGTCTCGGGGGCGCTGACATCGGGCCTTGGCTATGCGCTGTGGTATCAGATCCTGCCGCAGCTTGGTGCAGCGCGGGCGGCGGTCGCGCAGCTGACGGTGCCGGTGATCGCGGCTTTAGGCGGGGCGGTTCTATTGGCGGAAATGCCGGACGCGCGCTTTGGGTTTGCAGCCGGATTGGTCTTGGGCGGTGTGGCGCTGGCAAGCCTGCCTTACAGAGCTTTCTCCAGACGCTCCAGCCAGTGACCGGTGATCTTGTCTTGCCCGCGCTTGCCGGTGGGCGTGAAGCCCTCGCGCAGCCAGAAGGCCCGGCCCCGGGGATTGACGTCCAGGACGGCCAGACACAGGCGGGCTGCGTGCCGCTTTCGGGCCAGTCCTTCGGCATGGGAAAGGAAAGTCCGGCCATGACCCGCGCCTTGAGCCCAGGGGCCAAGCAGCATGAGGCCGATGTAGGCGTCGTTCGGTTCGGGAAACCCGTATGAGACTTCGGCGACACCGGACAGGCGCTGACTGAGAAAAAGACCCAGCCGATCGCTTTGGGCCGGATCGCAGTTTGGCGGGGCGTCGGTGAAGAATTCCTGGGCCTGATGCGGCGGGTCGCAGCGGCCTTCGGCCAGCAGCCAATAGTCCGGTGCCTCACGATAGAACTGCGCGACGAGGGCGGTTTCGGAGGGGAAAAGCTCACGGATGCGCAAGGAGTCTTCCACAAGTGCGGCTCATTTCAGGATCACTTCCAGCGGGTCATAAAGGGCGGTCCCGGCCCCCCAGGCGGCGTCGGCAAGGCTGTCGGGCTTGAAGCTTACGCGGCCAGAGGCAAGCTCCACCCGGCTGAAGAAGCGGCGGTCGGTGACGACGCCTTCGGGGTCTTCCCAGCGGTCGTCGAGGTCCCCGGCAGCAAGGGTGCAGCGGAAGAAAAGTTCAACCTGATGAAAGCCGCTGTCGGGATCGTGGAACTCGTTCACCAGAACGGGCGGGCCTACAGTGACGGTCAGGCCGGTTTCCTCCATCACCTCACGGGCCAGGTTTTCGGGCAGGGACTGCCCGGCCTCGCACCCGCCGCCGGGCGCGCACCAGAGAGCGAGGTGGGCGTTTGGGTAGGCGTTGACCAGCAAAAGCCGGTCCTCATGCAGGATCAGTGCGCGGGCGGCGAGACGGGGTTTCGGCTTGGCCATGGGCAGAAGCCTGTGACGCGGCGCGGGCTTTGTCCAGTGGCCCGTCCGCAAGATGTGCGGGCGGGCCGGGGGATCAGGCGGCGGCGGGCTTCAGCGTGGCACCCGGCCGTTCCGACCACAGAAGCCAGGTCGAGGCAGCAAGGATCATTGCGACACCCAGCCAAAGCTGGCCTTCGGGCAGGTAGCCGAAGACCGCCCAGCCGACGACGACATTGGACAGAAGCTTGAGGTCGTCGAAGGGCTGGACAAAGGCTGCATCGGCGACGGAATAGGCCAGGGTCAGAAGGTGTTGGGCCAGAAAGACCAGCGCCCCGCCTGCCAGAAGCCAGACCAGAATCCCACCGGCAGGCCATTCGAACCCCGCGTGCAGCGAGATCGCGCCGTTGATCGGGGTCAGGAGGACCAAAAGCCACAGCGTCACCGTCTCGGGCTTTTCGGTCATGGTCAGGCGTTTGGTCATCAGCGATGCCGCAGCCCACAGGATCGCCGCCCCGATCGGGTAAAGTGCCGCGAGGGTAAAGCCTGTCTCCCACGGGCGCAGGACAACCATCG
>JANMGI010000544.1:0-7345 GCA_031374565.1 Paracoccaceae bacterium
CCGTCCAGCCGCGCGGCCTCCACCTGATCCGGCGCCACGTTGTTCAGGCCCGTCAGGTACAGGATCATCACATAGGCGATCTGCGGCCAGAGGCCTGCGGCGATGATGCCGTAGGTGGCAAGGTCGGGGTCGGCAAGGACGGCGATGCCGGTGCCGGTCAGTTTCTCGATGACTAGGTAAAAGAGACCGAAGTTCGGCGCGTAGAACCACGAGAAGATCAGGCCGACGACGACCTGGGATATGACAAAGGGAAAGAAAAACAGAGACTTGTAGATGCGGATGCCCCTGACCGTCTGGTTCAGGAAGATCGCGATGAAAAGACCTGCCGGAACGGCAAACAGATACAGGACCAGCCAGATGATGTTGTTCTTGAAGCTGGTGACCATATTCGGGTCGGTGGTCATCTCGGCATAATTCGCCGTGCCGACCCAGACTTTCTCGCCCAACCCGTCCCAGTCGTAAAAGCTGATCCACATCGACTGGAAGATCGGGATGATCACATAGATCGCGAACATCAGAAGGCCGGGGGCCAGGAACAACCACGGTGCCAGGCGGCGCTGGTTGGCTTTCCAGTAGGTGGTCATCGGGGGGCCTCGCGCGGAGAAGGAAGTCCCCGAAGGCTGAAGCCCCCGGGGACGGCAGTGTTACGGGCGCCGTGACCAGCGCCCGTAGGGAGCCTTACTTGTAAGCCTGGCCGCGAACCTGCTCCAGACGCTCAAGGATCGCATCCAGCTGCTCTGGCTGCACCAGGAACTGCTGGAAGCCTTCCATCCCGGCCTTCGCCATTTCCGCCGGAGCGTCACGGTCGAAGAACTGGGCCAGCGCGTAGGCGTTCGACAGCGACGCGAAACCGGCCTTCAGGAACGGGTCCTCGCCAACGGTCGAGTTCTTGTTCGTCGGCAGCTGGTTCACCGCAGCGTTGTACTTGGTCTGCGCGTCAGCCGAAGCGACGAAAGCCAGGAACTTCTTTGCATCGTCCGGGTTCTTTGCGCCCGCCGTCACGTGGATCGTGTCGGTCGGAGCTTCCTCAGCGCGCGGCAGCCCGGCAGTGATCTCCGGGAAGATCATGAAGCCAAGATTTTCGTCCGTCATGCCGCCTTCCTTGAAGTTGCCGACAGCGAAGTTGCCCATGACATAGTTTGCAGCCTTGCCCTGAACCAGAAGCGCTGCTGCATCCTGCCAGTCGATCGCCGCATGGTTCGCGGTGACGTAGGGCTGGATCTTGGCAAACTCGGCGAAGACGGCCTTCACCTTGTCATCGGTCCACGCCACTTTGCCAGCGGTCAGGTCCATGTGCCACTCATAGCCGTTGGTGCGCAAAGACAGATAGTCGAAGATCCCTGCGACGGGCCAAAGTGCCTTGGAGCCTGTGGTGATGCAGTCGATCCCTGCCGCCTTGAACTTTTCGCAGTTCGACAGGAACTGGTCCCAGGACACGCCTGCATCGGTCGGCAGGTCAACGCCTGCGGCTTTGTACGCGTCGCGGTTATAGTAGATGCCCCACTGATAGTAAGTGTAGGGCACGCCCCACTTCTTGCCGTCCTGGGTCATCGACGCCGCGGCTGACGAGAGCGCCTCATCCAGACCGTTGTCGGCCCAGACGTCGCTTACGTCCATGAACAGACCTGCGCTGACGAAGGGGGCCATCCGGTTTCCGGCATACCAGTTCGCCAGATCCGGCGGGTCGGTGGTCAGGAAGTTGCGGATTGCGGTCTTGTAGCCTTCGTGGTCGAAGTTGTTCAGCACGATGTCGATTTCGGGGTTCGCGGCCTCGAAATCGGCGATCATCGCTTCCATTCCCGCAAGCGGGATCGGATCGTAGTCGGCATTGTAGGTCACGACGCGCTTGTCCTGCGCCATTGCCGAAGTGGACAGCATCAAAGCTGCCCCGAGCGCAAGTGCGCCCGCCAGTTTGTGAACCATGGTTTCCTCCCTTTGGTTTCACTATTTGAAACTTAGTCTTGAATATTGAAAACTATGTCGGCTATCGTCTATCCTGTCAACATCGACGTTCAGGGAGGGGCGCGTGGGAGCCGAGGGGCATGCAGACGGAACGGTGGGCAAGGCGCTGGACGTGCTTGACCTCGTCGCGCGACGGGGCGGGCCGGTCCGGTTCTCGGATTTGCTTACCCAATCGGCCTATCCCAAGGCCACGCTCTACCGGCTTTTGCAGACGTTGACGCATCAGGGCATGCTGGCTTTGGACCCCGATACGGGCACCTACGCGCTTGGCGTGCGGCTTGTGCGGCTGGCCCATGCCGCCTGGGCGCAATCGTCGCTGGCCCCCATCGCACGGCCCCATCTTGATGAATTGGCACGGGAAACCGGCGAAACGATCCATCTGGCCCAGATGGACTTGGGGCAGGTCCTTTATGTCGACAAGCGCAACGCCGCGCGCCCGGTCGAAATGTTCGCCCAGGCTGGCAAGGTCGGCCCCGCCTATTGCACCGGGGTCGGCAAGGCGATGATGGCCTACCTGCCGCCCGACGCGCTGGAGGCAGCGCTCGCCCGGCAGTCCTTTCACCGGCACACCCCCCATACCCTTGCCAGCCGTGAGGCCCTTCTGGCCGAGCTGGACGCGATTCGCGCCCGCGGCCACGCCTGGGACCGCGAAGAGCATGAGGCGGGAATCATCTGCTGCGCCGTGCCGATTCTGTCGCGCTCGGGCCGGGTGATGGGGGCCTTGTCGGTCACATCGACCACAGCACGAACGACTTTGGACGCCCTTGGCGCGCAAGCCCCGATGGTGAAGGACATTGCAGCCAAGATCGCTGCGGAAGCGGAAAGCTGGCGTTTTCCGGAACAGGTTTAGGAAAGGAACATCATGACAGGCGTAACGCTGGAAGGTGTCGTCAAGCGTTTTGGCGACGTGCAGGTGATCCACGGGATCGACCTGTCGGTGCAGGACGGCGAGTTCTGCGTCTTCGTCGGCCCCTCGGGCTGTGGGAAATCGACGCTTCTGCGCATGATCGCGGGGCTGGAAGAGACGACAGCCGGATCGATGCGGATCGGCGCGCGGGATGTAACGCGGGTTGACCCTTCGGAACGCGGCGTGGCGATGGTGTTTCAGACCTACGCTTTGTATCCGCACATGACGGTGGCGGAAAACATGGGCTTTGGCTTGAAGATGACCGGCCACCCCAAGGCCGAAACCGCCGCCAAGGTCGCCGAGGCTGCGCGTATCCTCAAGCTTGAACCCCTTCTGGAGCGCAAACCCAAGGCCCTGTCCGGCGGCCAGCGTCAGCGCGTCGCCATCGGTCGTGCCATCGTCCGGGGGCCGGAGGTGTTTCTCTTCGACGAACCGCTGTCGAACCTTGATGCCGAGTTGCGGGTCGAGATGCGGGTTGAGATTGCGAGGCTCCACCGCGAGATCGGGGCAACGATGATCTATGTGACCCATGATCAGGTCGAGGCGATGACTCTGGCCGACAAAATCGTCGTCCTGCGCGCAGGCCGGATCGAACAGGTTGGCAAGCCCTTGGACCTCTATAACAATCCGGACAACCGCTTCGTCGCGGGCTTCATCGGCAGCCCTGCGATGAACTTTGTGGCCGGGGTTGCAGAGGCGGGCGCAGTGATGGCGAAAGGCCTTGGCGGATCGGTCAAGACCTCGGTTGGCCTGCCCGCCGCCGGTGCCGAAGTGACGCTGGGCCTGCGCCCGCAGCACCTGAAGATTGCCGAAGGTGCTACACACCGGGTTGAACTGACCGAAGCGCTTGGCGGCGTGTCCTATGTTCACCTCACCGCGCCATCGGGCGAAAAGCTGATCATCGAACGCCACGATCAGGTGTCGCTGGAACCCGGTGCGATGGTGGGGGTCAGCTTCGACGCCAAGGACGTGATGGCCTTCGACAAGGACGGGCTGCGGCTGCGGTGACGGCACCGCTCATCGTTCGCCTTCGGCTTCTCCTCGCTGGGCGTTCCGCGCGGAGGAGCCGAAGGTGAATGACGAGCCGTTGGTCACGACGACCACCCAAAGCACCCTCTCCCCTCGCGGGAGAGGGTAGGGTGAGGGGCAAACGTGCAACGAAAAGGCTTAACGCATCCTGAACGTCCGCGACCAATCCCTTGATTTCAAAGGCACCGCAAATCTGTCCACCGTGGACAGCCCCTAGTGCCCCGCCAGGAACTTCTCGGCATCCAGCGCTGCCATGCAGCCCATCCCGGCGCTGGTGACGGCCTGCCGGTAGATGTGGTCCGTCAGGTCCCCCGCCGCAAAGACCCCCGGGATTGCAGTCCGCGTCGACCCGGCCTCGACCACCACATAGCCCCCCGAATGCAGCGGCAGCTGGTCCTTCACCAGCTCCGACGCCGGGGCATGGCCGATGGCGACGAAGAACCCCGCGCAAGGAATCTCTCCCTCTGCCCCGGTCTTCAGATTGCGGGTCTTCACCGCCGTCACCCCCAGCGGAGCGTCTGTCCCGACAACTTCGGTCACCTCGCTGTCCCAGACCATTTCGATCTTCGGATGCTTGAACAGCCGGTCCTGCATGATCTTTTCAGCCCGCAGCGCATCGCGCCGGTGGATCAGCGTGACCTTCGAGGCGAAGTTGGTCAGAAACAGCGCCTCTTCGACCGCAGTGTTCCCGCCGCCGATCACCACCACTTCCTTGCCTCGGTAGAAGAACCCGTCGCAGGTGGCGCAGGCCGACACGCCGAAGCCCTTGAACTTCTCTTCCGACGGCAGCCCCAGCCACTTGGCCTGCGCCCCCGTGGCCAGGATCACCGCATCCGCCGTGTAGGTCATCCCGCTGTCTGCCGATGCAGTGAAGGGCCGCTTCGACAGGTCCAGCGCGGTGATGTAGTCACCGATCACCTCGGCGCCCATCGCCTTGGCATGCTCTTCCATCCGCACCATCAGTTCTGGGCCCTGCACGGTGTGGTCGCCCGGCCAATTCTCCACGTCCGTGGTGATGGTCAGCTGCCCGCCGGGCTGTAGCCCCTGGATCAGCAGCGGCTCCAGCATCGCCCGCGCCGAATAGACCGCGGCCGTATAGCCAGCCGGGCCGGAGCCGATGATCATAACCTTGGTGTGCCGCGTCTCGCCCATGCTGTCCCCCATGTGTCGGCCCCCGATATAGCCATGCGCGCGGGGGGCGGAAAGCCCCTGCATGGCGGGGTTGCAAGGACCGCGTTAGGAACGCTTTCTTGCGCGCCGTTGAAATATTATTGCGCAAACGATCCCTGCCGCGTAAGTAAGGCCCCAGACTGGAGGCACCATGGCCGCGCACAAGCTTGATCCCATCGACCGTCAGATTCTGGCCGAGTTGCAGGCTGATGGCCGGATGACGAATGTGGAACTGGCAAGCCGGGTTGGTATCTCTGCCCCGCCGTGTCTGCGCCGGGTGCGCGGGCTGGAAGAGCAGGGGTTCATCCGGGGCTATCACGCCGACATCAACGCGCGCGAGTTGGGCTTCGAGGTTCAGGTTTTCGCGATGGTGCGCTTGAATTCCCAGGCTGAGGCCGATCTTGCAACCTTTGAAGCGCGCTGCCGGGCCTGGCCGCTGGTCCGCGAATGCCACATGCTGAACGGCGAGATCGACTTCATCCTGAAATGCGTGGCGCCGGATCTTTCCAGCTTCCAAAGTTTCCTGACCGAGGAACTGCTGAAGGCCGACCATGTGGCTAACGTGAAGACCAGCCTTGTGATCCGCTGTGCCAAAGACGAGCCCGGCCTGCCGTTCGATGTTCTGGAAGCGCGGCTGTCCAGAAACGCCTGAGTTGTGTCAGCGCGACGCGTCCGACACCTGGCGGGTCGCGGTCTTCAGGCGCATGGCGAACCCCTTCTGACCGGCAACCATTGCCGTGCGGCCCGACGTCTGGCGCGCAGTGGCGCGGGCGACGACGCGGGTATCTTCGCCATCGCCAACCGTTTCAAGGATCGACAGGATCCAGCGGCGCTTGGTTTTCATCTGGATGATCATTGCTATCCCCGTCGTAATACAACCTGACCGTGAAAGTCATGGCGGGGGATTGCGGCGATGGTGGGGAAGAACCGTGCAGCAATCAGAGCATTTTCAAGCCCCTTTTAGCCGCATCAAAGCCTTATTGTCGAGATCAGCCGCCCGTAATCAGCCTCTGCCGCATGGGTGGTGCGCCGGAACGAATAGAACAGGGCCGGGTCGCGGTAGGTGCAATGGCCCGTCCATTCCGCGTGTTTCACCCCTGCGTTGCGCAGGCGGAAAAGCCCGTAACCCGGCAGGTCGAACAGCATCCGATCACCGGTGCCACTGGCGAAAAAGCGGACGTTTGCCTCATCTTCCGTGCGGAAACGGTCAAAGAATTCCGGGCCGACCTCATAGGCCGCCTGACTGATCGAAGGGCCAATCACAGCGGTAATCTGCGACCGCCGCGCGCCAAGGGCTTCCATGGCGTCAATTGTCGCTTCCAGCACACCATCGACCGCCCCCCGCCAGCCGGCATGGGCGGCACCGATCACCTTTGCCTCGGGGTCCGAGAAAAGGACGGGCTGGCAATCCGCCGTAAGGATGGCAAGAAGAAGACCAGGGGTCGCAGTGACCAGCGCATCAGCCTCGGGACGGATCGACAGGGGGCCGGTCACGGTCAGCGCGCGGGCGGAATGGACCTGATGCACGGTGACCAAGGCCTCGGGGCCGACACCCATCGCTTCGGCCACGCGGGTGCGGTTGATGGCGACGGCTTCGGTTTGGTCGGACGATCCGGTGCCGCAGTTCAACCCCGCGAAAATGCCCGAGGACGCCCCTCCTTTTCGGGTGAAGAAACCGTGGCGCGGGGTCAGCGCATCCGAAGTGATGATTTGCAGCGTGGTGGGCATCAGGCAAATCCTGGGGGAGCCGGGGCACCGGCAGAGGTCACGGCAAGCACCTTGAACAACGAACCCATTTCATGCCCATGGGTCAAGCGCCGATGCGCGGCGTGGTGGCTTTCCAGCACAGGCCCGGTCAGGGTCCGGGCAAGTCGTTCGGCCCGTGCGTCGATCCCAAGACGGCCAAGGACTGCGCCTTGGCGGTCATAGGCAAAGGCGGGGGCAAGCGCCGCAAGGGGTTCGAAGTCGACATGGGCGGTCAGGTCGGCCTCGCCCGGATGGGCGAGGGGGTCGTCAGGGACATGCTGGCGCAGGGCCTGCAACGTGTCACCTTTTGATCGCCAGCCGCCATAGTCGATCAAGTAGGCAACGCCGCCGTGCCGGGCGATTCGGGTGGACACCGCAGCGACGGCAAGACGGGCGGAAAGGTTGTCCTCGACCAAGGCCGGATCGGGTGCAGTGCGGAAGGCCGGTGTCTCTGGAACCTGCGGCAGCGGGTCCGAAAGGCCGAAGGTCAAGGCATCATCGCGCAGGCCGATCAGACGCTCTTGCCACCCC
>JANMGI010000585.1:0-2863 GCA_031374565.1 Paracoccaceae bacterium
CGCCGATGCTGTTCCGAAACGGCTAAGGATGTTCGCGGCGGATCAGCCGCTTGACTGACCGCCCGCCAAGGTAGCCGAAGACCACGCTGGCCAGCCCCACCACTTCGGCAATCGCCGGGCCATCGGGAATGCCCCGCACGAACAGCGCCACACCCATCAGGCAAAGCCCGCCTGCACTGGCCCAAAGCCAGAACCAAAGCTCGCCGCGCGTCGGACCGTAACGCCAGGGATTCTTTTCCGTCATTGCCCTGCCTCCTGCAAGCTGGCCACAGCGGGCCACAATCTTCCGGCCTTCGGTATACCGCACTTTACCGGCGTCGCGCTGCATGATTGCGTGCCGGTCATGACCGACCGCGCCCAGATGAACCGCCTCACCCCGATCCTGATCACGCTTGGGATCATCCTCCTTACGGCCACCTACCTGCTCTGGATCGGTCGTGAACCCATCTGCAAATGCGGCTACGTAAAGCTTTGGCACGGACAGGTCGTCAGTTCGGAAAACTCGCAGCATGTTTCCGACTGGTACACCCCCAGCCACATCATCCACGGCTTTCTCTTTTTCGGCGCGCTCTGGCTGGTCGCGCGGCGGATTTCCTTCGGCTGGCGGCTTGCCATCGCAACCCTGGTGGAATGCGCCTGGGAGATCGTCGAGAACTCGGATGCGATCATAGAACGCTACCGGACCGTGACGATCTCGCTGGATTATTTCGGCGATTCCGTCCTGAACACGGTCTTCGACGTGCTGGCGATGGTGCTGGGTTTCTGGCTGGCCTCGAAGCTGCCGGTCTGGGTCACCGTGGCGCTGACCATCCTTTTCGAGGCCGGGACGATGTGGATCATCCGCGATGGCCTTGCGCTGAACGTGCTGATGCTCGTCTACCCGCTGGACAGCGTGGCCGCGTGGCAGGCAGGCCGTTAGGCCGGTCCAGCTTTAATGGGCAAAAGGTCCTAGACCCGCATCCGCCGCAGCGACAGAAACGCCGCCACGCTGACCGCCAGCAGAATGCCTGCCGCCAGCACGAAGAACCCGCGTTCACCCATCGCGGAACTCAACGGGGCAAGGACCAGCGGCGTGCAGATTGCCCCCACAAGCCCCGATGCCACGATGGTCGGTGGCACCCGGATATCTTCGCCCATCGTGCCGCTGGCGGTGACGTAGAACCCCGGAAAGAACACCCCGGCTGATGCCCCCATTGCCACAAAGAACACCGCAGGCGACAGGAATACCGCCCCGAGCGCAAAGACCGCGGCTGACCCGACGGACAGCGTGTACAAGAGGAACGGCTCCACCCGGTGCGCGATGAAGATCAGCATGACTCGGGCCAGAAGGAACACGACGAAAAACGCGCTCAGCAGTTGCGAGGCTGCCTTTTCGTCAATTCCCGCCTGGATCAGCGCGGTCGGGCCAAGACCCGCAAGGCTCGCCTCCATCCCGATGGCCACAAGACCAAAGCCCAGGATCCCCCAGTGCGGCCGGAAAGCCTTGACCTCGCCCGCCGGAGCCACGCCCTCACGCCCGGCCGGTCCGGCAAACAGGAAGATCACCAGGATCACCACCGCAACCATCCCGAAGGCCCAACGCGGATCGCTGCCGATCCAGACAAAGGCCAGCGGCGCCGCAATCGCGCCAACACCGAAGGTCGCGTTCAAAAGGCTCAGCATCGACGGGCCTCGTGCCCCGAAAGCCCGCATCACGCGTGGGTTGAAGACCGCTGTCGCCATGCCGTAGCCCATGCCAAAGACCATGCCGCCCGCAAGTGTCAGCACCCAGCCGGGGCTTGCCGCCATCAGCCCTGTGCCGGCGGCCATCACCGCCAGCGTCTGCCGCGGCCCGACCAGCGCACCCTTGAAGAACATCAGCCCGACGCCCACGAAGCATCCGACCCACAAAAGCGCCACGAAAAGCCCGGCCTCGGCCTCGCTCAGGCTGAAATCACGAACGTAAACCGGCAGCGCTGGTCCGAACAAAGACTGCCCCGCCCCCATCATCACAAAGGTTGCCACCCCGGCGAACAGAAGCCCCGCATGGGCCCGGATCAGGTCTTTCACATCTCTCTCCCGCTCATCCGCCTGACTTCCCCTGCGCGCCCGGTGGTGTCAATGCCGCCCGTGACGCGACGTCCCCTGCGCAAGCGTCGCCAGTTCGTGCAAACTGCGGCAAAGACCGGAGGACCCCATGACCGACATCCACATCCTCTCAGCCACCCGCACCGCCATCGGCAGCTTCGGCGGTTCGTTGGCGCAGATGCCCCCCATCGACATCGCCACCCATGTGGCCCGCGCCGCGCTGTCCCGCGCCGGGATCGATGGGGCACAGATCGGTCATGTCGTGATGGGCCACGTCATCAACACCGAACCCCGCGACATGTATCTGGCTCGCGTCATGGCGATGAACGCGGGCATCCCCGAGACGACCCCCGCGATGAACGTCAACCGCCTCTGCGGGTCCGGCGCGCAGGCCATCGTCTCTGCCGTGCAGGTTCTGATGCTGGGTGACGCCGACATGGCCCTCGCAGGCGGGGCCGAGTGCATGAGCCGCTCGCCCTACATCCTGCCCGCCGCCCGCTTTGGTCAGAAGATGGGTGATACCAAGGCTCTTGACATGATGACCGGCGCGCTGACTTGCCCCTTCGGCACCGGCCACATGGGCGTGACGGCGGAAAACGTCGCAGCCCAATACGGCATCACCCGCGAGGAGCAGGACGCCTTCGCGCTGGAGTCCCAGACCCGCGCCGCCCGCGCCATTGCAGAAGGTCGCTTCGCCGATCAGATCACCCCGGTCGAGATCGGAGGCAAGCGTGGCCCCGCGACCTTTGCTGTCGACGAACACCCCAAGACTACTAGCGCCGAGGCTCTGGCAGGC
>JANMGI010000618.1:0-8240 GCA_031374565.1 Paracoccaceae bacterium
TTCGGCACTTTTGCCGCCGTCAGTGCGTCCTTGTCCGCCCCCATCGCCGCATAGGCATGCGCCTGGTTGCCGCAGGAAAGGTGCGCGCGCACCGGACCGGCCGACACCGCCTTGCTCATTCGCTCCAGATAGATTCCGCGCGTCGCCTCGGACCGGGACCGGATGCGGGCGGTGACACGGGTGATCGTGGGGTGAAGGGTCATGGCGTCCTCTGGCGGTGGCGTGACATGGCTATAGCATCCCCTGTTAGCGCTAACAATAACCATTTTGTGATCGACAGCATGCAATGCGGTACGGTTGCAGCCATTGATCACGATACCGAAACAACTGACATCGGAAAGCCCGATTGTGGGCGGAATCTTTACCGGTGTTGGTCCAAAAGCCAACAAACAAACGTGACAACCAGAAGGTGCATTGAAGCCAACTGGAGAATCCGTGATGAAAAAGCTCTCGATCCTTGTTCCCGCCGCCGTCGCTGGTGTTCTTCTGTCGGCGATGGTGCTGGCTGCCCCGCAGGCCGCGACCACCAAGGCCACCGTAGCAGGTGCCCCGGACCGCGCTGCCGCCTATCTGCTTGCCACCACCAACTGACGGTCTGATGCGGTCTTGTTGACGGGCGGGTTTTCCGCCCGTCGCTTCACCGACATGCCGGGGTCGTTGCGCTTCTCGTCTTAATGGGGAACACTCGGCGGTACCCTTAACCGTCGGAGACCGATCATGCGCCCCGCTGCACGTCACACCCTGGCCCTCGGCCTGATCCTCATTCCGGGCCTTGCCCTGGCCGAAGACCTTACCGCCGATCCCACCATGGGTGCGGGCGCATCCGGCATAGCGATCAACACCTCGATCAGCCTCAACTTGCCGGTGTTGGCGACTGACCCAATTGCCCGCGCGGCCGAGGAAATTGCCCTTCGCCGGGACCTCTATCAGCGGTCTGTCGGCGAATGCAGCTTGCTCAAGGAGACGGTTGCAGTGTCCTGCGAGATCACGGCGATCAACGTCTCGACCCAGATCAACAGCAATCCCGGTCAGCCGGATTACATCTATGCCTCATCCAACATCACAATGCAGGTTGATCTGAAGTAGGCAGTCCCTTCCGGCCCCGCCCGAAAGCGGCTATGCGAGCGGTCACTCGCGTCAGACCGCAAAAGGGACCAGCATGACCAGTTCAGAAGACGCACCGGACGGGATGTCCCAGCGGACACCGCAAGGAATGCCCGTGGTGCGCCTGAAACCCAAGGCCGAGGCGCGGGCCATCCGGCACGGCTTTCCCTGGGTCTATGCCGATGAACTGGTGACCGATCGGCGGACGCAGGGTCTTGCCCCCGGAGCCCTGGCGGTGCTGGAAGACGGCGAAAGGCGGCCTTTGGGGCTGGTCACCGTAAACACGAAATCGAAGATCATCGCGCGAATGCTGGACCGTGATCCGGCAGCGGTGATCGACCAGGCCTGGTTCGAGGCCCGCATCGCACGCGCCCTGGCGCATCGGTCGCGGCTTTACCCTGACCCCTACTACCGCCTGATCCATGCCGAGGCTGATGGCCTGCCCGGCGTGGTGATCGACAGGTTTGGCGATGTCGCCGTGGTCCAGCCGAATGCCGCCTGGGCCGAGGCTGCCATCGATTCCCTCGTCGCCGCTCTGGTTGCGGTGACGGGCGTTCATTCGGTGATCAAGAACGGCTCGGGCCGGGCGCGCGGGCTTGAAGGCCTGGCCGATGAGACGGGCATTGTGCACGGGCTGGCTCCCGAAGGACCCGTGCCCGTGCCGATGAACGGTGCCACCTACATGGCTGATCTGATGGGGGGTCAGAAGACCGGCCTTTACTTCGACCAGCGCGAAAACCACGCCTTTGCCGCCCGGCTTGCGGGTGGTGCAAGGGTGCTGGATGTCTTTGCCCATGTCGGGGGCTTCGGCCTTGCGGCGTTGGCCGGTGGCGCACAGTCGGCGCTGGCCGTTGATGCTTCGGCAGCGGCGCTTGCCTTGGCGGGGCAGGGGGCGGCGGCTTCGGGCTTTGCCGACCGTTTCGCCACACGGCAGGGCGACGCTTTCGAGGTGCTGGAGGCTTTGGGCGCGGAAGCGGCACGGTTCGACCTTGTGATCTGCGATCCGCCTGCCTTTGCACCGGCAAAACCGGCGCTGGAAGCGGGCTTGCGGGCCTATGAACGGGTGGCGCGTCTTGCCGCCCCCTTGGTCGCGCCCGGCGGGTATCTGGTGCTGTGCTCGTGCAGCCATGCCGCCGACCTGCAAGCCTTCCGCAACGCAAGCGCGCGTGGCATCGGGCGCGGCGGACGTCGTGCGCAGCTCATCCACACCGGCTTTGCCGCCCCCGACCACCCGGTCTTACCGCAACTGGCGGAATCGTCCTACCTCAAGTGCATGACCTTTCGGCTGGACGGATGAAAGCCGTCCTCGACGCCTGCGTCCTTTACCCCACCGTCCTGCGCGAGATCCTGCAAGGTGCGGCCAAAGCCGGGCTCTTCCAGCCGGTCTTTTCCGACCGCATCCTGCGGGAATGGGTTCTTGCGACCGCCAAGCTTGGCCCTGCCGCCCCGGTGCAAGCCGAAGGCGAGGCCGCCACCTTGCGCGCGGCCTTCCCCCGCGGTCTGATCCGGGCACATCCCGAGATCGAGGCGCGGCTTCTGCTTCCCGACCCCAACGACCACCACGTCCTTGCCACCGCCATCGCCAGCGGGGCCGACGCGATCATCACGTTCAACGCCCAGGACTTCCCCGGCCATGTCCTTGCCGCCGAAAAGATCACCCGCCGCGACCCAGACGGCTTTCTGTGGGAACTGCACTCCCGCCACCCCGACATCATGGCGGGGATCGTCGAGGCCGTGCGCGCCAGGGCCGAAGCAATCTCGGGCCAGCCTGTTGCGCTGAAAGGCCTACTGAAGCGGGCCAAACTTTACCGTTTGGCAAAATCTCTCGGGGTCTAGACCCAAAATCCTTAAGCAAGGATTATGACAAATTTCTTCCTCAAGAAACCTGGCCTGGTCGCACCCACCGCGCCTCATTGGCTTCGATTGCCGCGATGCGGTCATCAACCTTCGGGTGGGTCAGAAGCCAGGCCGGTATCCCCTCGCCCCGGTTCTGGGTCAGGGCGTTCAGCTTGCGAAACAGCGACTTCTGCGGCTCGGTGCCGATCCCCGCCTTGATCAGCAGCGCGGTGGCATAAGCGTCCGCCTCGAATTCGTCGCGCCGCGACAGCCGCGCCATCAGGGCGGTCGAGATCATGTTGGCGATCCAGATGCCGATGAACGGAAGGAACCGGTTCAGCACCGCCGATAGCATCACGAACACTGCGTTCTGCCCGGTAAAGTCGATCATCCGTCGGCGCATGTGGCCTTGGGCGACGTGGCCCATCTCGTGGGCGATGACCGATGCCATCTCTTCCGCCGTGACCTCGCCGCGCGCCTTGCGGTTCAGAAATCCCCGCGTCAGGAAAATCCGGCCATCGGGTGCCGCCAGACCGTTCACCGCATCGACCTCGAAGACGTTGACCTTGATTTCAAGAATACCCATCGCCGCCGCCATCTTGTCGGCCAGCCGCGTGATCGACGGATCGGTCAGCGGTTTCGACTGTGCATCCAGCATCCGCTTGGTGCGCCAGATCGAAAAGCGCAGCATCAGAAGGGCATAGAGAACGACAAGGATCAGCGGCAGGAACTTGGTCATCCCGGCTATATAGTCAGCCCGCGTCGCCCTGCAACGCCGCCTGGTCCGAAGTGGAACTGAAAAGCCAATAGCCCAATGCCAGCACCGCCCCGGCACCCCCCACCATCCCCAGGGCCGAGCCCAGCGCCTGGCTTGCGGCTTCGACGTTCCCGGCAAAGCCGTAACCGGTGCCGACATAAAGGCCCGCCCAAACCGCTTCTCCCGCCACCCCGGCGACTGTGAAGCGACCCCAGGAATAACCCGTGCTTCCCGCAATCAGGTTGACCCAGGGTCCCAGAGGACTAACCAGCCAGCGCGAGAAGAAAACCGCCATCACACCTTTGCGGGCGATGAACCCATCCGCCCGCGCCAGCAGCCTGTCGCGCCCGGGGTCTTTGCGCAGCCGCGACAGGATGGACGCCCCGAACCCGCGACCGGCCCAGTAGCCCAGCTGGTCTCCGGCAATCCCGCCCGCCGCTGCCGCCGCGGAGGCCTGCCACAGCACCAGATCCCCCGCCGCCGCAAAGCCCCCTGCGGTCAGCATCAGGATCGAGGCGGGGAAGGGCAGGGCAAGACAGGACAGGAACGTGGTGGCCGTTAGTAGCCACAACCCGTACTGCGGCACCAAGGCCAGAAGCCAATCGGTCATCCGCCTATGCCCTTTACCGCTTTGCGCACCGCATCCTGCGCGCGAAGCGACTCAATTGCGGCTTCTACATCGTCGATCACGTCCTCGACCGGCACGCCCCGGTCCGCCGCGATCTCGCTCAATGGCTGCGGGCGGCCCTTTGCTTCGGGCAGAGGCATTGCTGCAACGGCGTCAAGCTTGCGCGGGTCCAGATCCCAGGACTTCGCAACATAGCCAACCGTCATCCAGGGCCTGATCGGTTCGTCCTGATGGGTCGCCCAGTAGGCGGTCTGAAAGACGAACCGTCCCGCGAAGAACAGTGTCACCGCACAGGCAAGAAGAAAGGCGCTCGTCAAAGCCGGCCGCGCTCTCCACAAGGTCGTTAACCGTCTCATCGCAACTCCCGTATCCCGCGCGCCAGACCATCCAGCGTCATCGGCACCATCCGCCGCTCGAAAATGTCACGGATCAGACCAGTTGACCGGGTATAGCTCCACTCGCCTTCGGCCACCGGATTGATCCAAAGATGATACGGCCACTGGTCCCTGATCCGTCGCAGCCAGACCTCGCCCGCCTCGGGGTTCCAGTGTTCATTCGCCCCGCCCGGATGCGTCACCTCGTAAGGCGACATCGCCGCATCGCCCACCACGATCACCCGCCAGTCCGACCCATAGGTGCGGATGACGTCCCAGGTCGGGGTCTGATGCTCCCAGCGTCGGCGGTTGTCGCGCCACAGGCCGTCGTAGATGCAGTTGTGAAAGTAGAACACCTCCAGATGCCGGAATTCGGCCTTGGCGGCTGTGAACAGCTCCTCCATCACCCGAATATGCGGGTCCATCGACCCCCCGATGTCCAGCAAAAGCAGCACCTTCACCGCATTCCGACGCTCAGGCCGCGTCTGCACATCCAGCCACCCTTGGGCCGCTGTGGCCCGGATCGTGCCGTCCAGATCCAGCTCCTCTGCCGCGCCGTCGCGTGCCCAGCGGCGCAAGCGGCGCAGCGCCAGCTTCATTGTCCGGGTGCCGATCTCTGCGTCGCCGTCCAGATTGCGAAACTCGCGCTTGTCCCAGACCTTGACCGCCCGCTGATGGCGGCTGGTGTCCTGCCCGATCCGCACCCCTTCAGGATTGTAGCCATAGGCCCCGTAGGGTGATGTCCCAGCCGTGCCGACCCATTTCGACCCACCTTCATGGCGGCCCTTCTGTTCGGCCAGCCGCTTGCGCAGCGTTTCCATCAGCGTGTCGAACCCGCCCAGCGCCGCAATGGCCGCCCGCTCCTCGGCCGACAGATGCCGCTCGGCTAGCTTTTCCAGCCAGTCTTTCGGCAGGTCCAGCGCCTCCAGCACCTGATCCGGCGTCACCGCCTCAAGCCCCGCGAAAGCGCGCGCGAAAGCCCGGTCGAAACGGTCGATGTGCCGCTCGTCCTTCACCATGGTCAGCCGCGCCAGATGATAAAAGCCCTCGGGGTCATAGATCACCAGACCCGCCGCCATAGCCTCCAGAAAGCCAAGAAACTCACGCAGGGAAACCGGCACCCCTTCTTCGCGCAAGGTCTGGAAGAACGGAAGAAACACGCGCTATCCGCCGATTTCTTTGCAGAAATCGGGATGGAGCCTGTGAAGGCTCCGCAGCGGAATTTTTGAAAATTCCGCGCGCCGGACGCTCACCCGCGCAGCATCCGGTCAAGGTAGACCGTGATGAACAGGCCAATAAGCCCGAACAGGATTGCGAAGACTGCGGCATATTGCGCGATGTCCGCAGCTTTGCCGCCGCTGACCTTTGCCCGAAGGCCGCCGCCAATCGCCCCCAACAGAAGACCGCCAATCACGAACATCCCGCCCCATTTCCGGGACACGCATGCACTGATGCCGCCCCCTTCAGCCCTTTGCCGCCCGGTCCGCCACGGCTGCGATGTCGCGCATCCGGGCCTTGACCACGCTGTCAGGTCCGAAGCCATAGCGCGCCCATGGTTCACTGTCGAGCCGCAGCTCCGCCGCAGCCGCAGGGTTGCCCAACTGCTCCAGCGCTTCGGCCTTGATCAGCATCAGCGTGGCCAGCAAGGCCGCATTTTCGTGCCGCTTGACCGCCGGAATCGCCCGGTCGGCCAGTCGCGCGGCCTCCTCGGCCAGGCCCCCGGCCAAGGCCATGGCGGCCAGCTGCATGTCGATATGGGCCAGCTGCAATTCCCCGCCCGGCTGGCGGGCGTAGATCGCAGCCGCACGGTCAAACGCATCCAGCGCCCGCTGCGGCTCGGTTCCCGCCATCAGCCGCCCCACGGCGAAATAGCTGAAACCCGCCCTCCCGTCGGTCCAACCGTTGCTTTGAGCGATGGACAACGCCCGCTCCGCCGCTGCCTTCCGGGTGGTCAGTGACCCGCCGCGCCCCAGCGCCGTCTCGATCGCATGGGACCAGTCCGCAGGCGTGCCCCCCGCGCCGGTCTGCGCCGAGGCACCGAGCCGGGCGGCGACTTCCCCCCGGCTCATGCCGCTGGCCAGGGTGGGCGAATAGGTCATCGCCAGAATGTCCATGTCGAAGCTGGTCAGCACGGAATGAAAGTTGTCGTCGTTGAAGACGCTGTCCGACAGCCGGTAAAGGTCGTTCAACGGACCCAATGCCTGCGCCAGTTCCTCGTGCAGGCAGTCGCGCACTTCCTGCGGGCTGGTGTCGGCGGGAATGAAGATCGCCGCCTTGGTCCGCCGGGTGACACTGGCCCAATCGACCGCATCCGATCCGCGCTGGCGGCGATACTCGGCAAGCGAGCTGACATTCGGCACCACAAAGCAGGCCGCCGTGGGCGCCAGACGGCGCAGCTCGGCCCGCGTGGCGAATTCGATGGTGATCGTCGCCGGGCCGGTGGTTGACGTAATGTCGATCCCCGCCTCATCGCGCAGCCGGCTGATCAGGTCGCCAAGGTCGCGCATCGCCTCGGCCGGAACCTTGCCCTTGAGTGCCACCGTCACCGGGCCCTCAAAGCGGCTGAACGTCTCAAGCCCGCGCCCGTTCTCCATCGCGAAGGTCAGGTCCATGAAATCACGCGTGATCGACGACCCGCTGCCCGATGCCACGACGGACCTGAACACGCTGGCATCGCCAAAGCCGATTCCCACCTCCGGGGCAGGGGTGTTCTTGGACACCTGCGCCGGTGGTGAGCAGGCGATAAGCACGCTGAGGGCGGCAAGAGTCATCGGCAGGCGCATTGATCAACCAGTCTGGCAGCGCCCCGGCAGCTGGGGCAGTGCAAGTGTCCGGCTGTCGGGCGCATAAAGTCAATTCGCGAAAAAGCGCGAATTTTCCGACCACTACCCCTCGCGGTTGAAGTGGAGAATGGCGCTGGATTTATCCAGACCCATCACGAAATGTTACAATTCCAACATCGCCCAAGCCCGCGCCGTGCCAATCCGCCGCTCCCGTTGCTGATTCGCCCGTGGCGCAGTCCCGGTCTTGGGTGCTACCGCTGCCCCCGCGCCAGGAAGGCAAGCCGCTCGAAAAGCTGCACATCCTGCTCGTTCTTCAACAGCGCCCCGTGCAGCCGGGGCAGGGCGTTCTTCGCCGCCCCGCGCAGATCCTCCGGTGCCAGATCCTCGGCCAGCAGCAACCGCAACCAGTCCAGCACTTCGCTGGTCGAGGGCTTCTTTTTCAACCCAGGCACCTCGCGCAGCTCATAAAACTGGGTCAGCGCCGCTGCCAGCAAACCCTCCTTGATGCCGGGAAAATGCACCCGCACGATCGCCGCCAGCGTGTCGGCGTCCGGAAACCGTATGTAGTGAAAGAAGCACCGCCGCAGGAACGCATCCGGTAGCTCTTTCTCGTTGTTCGACGTGATGATCACCACCGGCCGGTGCCGCGCTTGCACCATCTCGCCGGTCTCGTAGACGTGGAACTCCATCCGGTCCAGCTCTTGCAACAAGTCGTTCGGAAACTCGATGTCGGCCTTGTCGATCTCGTCGATCAGCAG
>JANMGI010000622.1:0-2083 GCA_031374565.1 Paracoccaceae bacterium
GGCGTGAAGCTCGGACTGCCCGTTCCCCGCCACCCCGGCGATCCCCAGAATCTCGCCCTTGCGGATCTCAAAGCTGACGCCTTTCAGCCGCTCCACCCCGGCGGCATCGCGCACCGCCAGATTTTCGACCCGCAGCACCACCTCGCCCGGATTGGCGGGTTGCTTGTCCACCTCCAGCAGCACCTTGCGGCCCACCATCAACTCGGCCAGCTGTTCAGGGCTGGTCTCGGATGTCTTCACCGTCGCGACCATCGTGCCGCGCCGCATGACTGAAACGTTGTCCGTCGCCTCCATGATCTCGCGCAGCTTGTGGGTGATCAGGATCACCGTTTTCCCCTGATCCTTCAGCCCCTTCAGGATGCGGAACAGGTGGTCGGCCTCGTCCGGGGTCAGAACGCCAGTGGGTTCGTCTAGGATCAGGATCTCGGCCTGCCGGTAGAGGGCTTTCAGGATCTCCACCCGCTGCTGGTGGCCGACGGACAGATCCTCGATCAGCGCGTCGGGATCGACGTCCAGTTCGTAGTCGCGGGCAAGGCGTTCCAGCTCCTTGCGCGCTTTCGACAGCGAGGCGTTCAGCATCGGGCCGTCCTCGACCCCCAAGATGATGTTCTCCAGCACCGAAAAATTCTGCACCAGCTTGAAATGCTGGAAAACCATGCCGATCCCGGCGCGGATCGCACTTTGGCTGTCGGGGATCGGGGTCAACTGGCCGTTGACGAAGATCTGGCCCGCGTCGGCCTTGTAGAACCCATACAGGATCGACATCAGCGTGGACTTGCCCGCGCCATTCTCGCCGATGATGCCGTGGATCGTGCCCTTCGGCACCGCGATGTTGATGTCCTTGTTCGCCTGTACCGGGCCGAAGGCCTTGGAGATGCCCTTCAACTCGATGGCGACTGCTGCATCAGCCATATCTTCCCCCGTGTTGCCCGGCCCCTGCCGCTTTCAGCGCGACCTTCTTGGGTACCGGTTGCAAAATGCCGCGCCAGGTGGCTGGCGCGGCACTTATCCTCTCAGGCTGTCAGCCGATCAGAACGTGGCGGCCGGGCAGGTGTTGTCCGACATATAGTCATGGACCACGAGCTCGCCCGACTTGATCTTTTCCGCTGCCGCATCGACCGCGGCCTGCATTTCCGGGGTCACAAGGGCCTTGTTGTTGTCGTCCATCGCATAGCCGACGCCGTCGTTCGCCAGACCCATCACGTTGATACCGGGGGTCAGGGCTTCGCCTTCCTTGAACGCCTCATAGACCGCGTTGTCGACGCGCTTCATCATCGAGGTCAGGACCTGACCCGGGTGCATGTAGTTCTGGTTGCTGTCGACACCGATGGACAGGATCCCTTCGTCGGCAGCCGCTTGCAGCACGCCCACGCCGGTGCCGCCCGCCGCTGCGTAGATCACGTCCGCGCCTTGCGCCTTCTGGCCCTTGGCCAGTTCCGCGCCCTTGACCGGGTCGTTCCAAGCCGCGGGGGTGGTTCCGGTCATGTTCAGCACGACCTTGGCAGTCGGATTCGCCGCCATCACGCCCTGGGCATAACCGCAGCCGAATTTGCGGATCAGCGGGATGTCCATGCCGCCGATGAAGCCCACGGTGCCGGTCTTGGTGGCAAGGCCGGCCATCATGCCGACAAGGTAGGACCCTTCATGCTCGTTGAAGACGACCGATTTGACGTTCGGCTGATCCACGACCATGTCGATGATCGCGAATTTGGTGTTCGGAAAGTCGGGGGCGACCTTGTTCAAGACGTCGCCGAAGGCAAAACCGGTCATGACCACGGGGTTGGCACCCGCTTCGGCCAGACGACGCAAAGCCTGCTCGCGCTGGGCTTCGTCCTGCATTTCCAGTTCCTTGAACGTGCCGCCGGTTTCGGTCGCCCACTTGGTGGCGCCGTTGAAGGCCGCTTCGTTGAAGGATTTGTCGAATTTGCCGCCAAGGTCGAAGATGATCGCGGGTTCGGCTGCGGCGACGCCTGCAAGAAGGGCGAAAGCGCAGGTGGCCCCGGCAAGGGATTTCATAAGGCTCATGGGTGGTCTCCCGGTTGATAAAACGCTGTCCCGCCCTGTCCGCCGGTCTTCCCGGTCG
>JANMGI010000638.1:0-1936 GCA_031374565.1 Paracoccaceae bacterium
CTTCGGCCAACCCCTCCGCAACACCCTGTCCTTCGCGCCCAAGTCCCACGGCGCGACCAAAGTTCACCCCCTGTAAGAGGCCATCATGACCTTCAAACCCGCAAAATGGCCCCGCAAGCTGCGTTCGCAGGAATGGTTCGCCGGAACCTCGAAGGACGCGATCTACCACCGCTCCTGGATGAAGAACCAGGGCCTGCCCGCCGACCTTTTCGACGGCCGCCCGGTCATCGGCATCCTCAACACCTTCAGTGAGCTCAACCCCTGCAACGCCCACCTGAACGACCTCGCCGAGCGCGTGAAGCATGGCGTGTATGAGGCGGGCGGTTTCCCCGTCATCGTTCCTGTCTTCTCTGTCTCTGAGTCCGGTTTCCGCCCCACCGCGATGATGTTCCGCAACCTTGCCGCCATGGCGGTCGAGGAAACCATTCGCGGCCAGCAGATGGACGGCGTCGTTTGCCTTGTCGGCTGCGACAAAACCACCCCCTCCCTCCTGATGGGCGCGGCAAGCTGCGATCTGCCCACCATCATGGTCTCCGGCGGCCCGATGCTGAACGGCTACTTCAAGGGCGAACGCGTCGGGTCGGGCACCCACCTTTGGAAATTCTCCGAAGCCGTCAAAGCCGGTGAAATGACTGCCGAGGAATTCGTCGAGGCCGAAGCCTCGATGTCCCGCTCCCCCGGCTCGTGCAACACGATGGGCACCGCGTCCACGATGGCCAGCATGGTCGAAGCGCTGGGCATGACCCTCTCCGGCAACGCCGCGATCCCCGCCGTTGACTCGCGCCGCCGCGTCATGGCGCACCTGACCGGCCGCCGCATCGTGCAGATGGTGAAGGATGACCTGAAACCGTCCGACATCCTGACGCGCGACGCCTTCCAGAACGCCATCCGCGCCAACGCCGCCATTGGCGGGTCCACCAACGCCGTGATCCACCTTCTGGCCATCGCGGGCCGTTGCGGGATCGACTTGACGCTGAACGACTGGGACGAATGGGGCCGGAACGTGCCGACCATCGTCAACCTGATGCCGTCAGGCAAATACCTGATGGAGGAATTCTTCTACGCCGGCGGCCTTCCCGCCGTCATGAAGCGCCTCGGTGAGTCTGGCCTTCTGAACAAGGACGCGCTCACCGTCTCCGGTGGCGGCGTCTGGGAGGAAGTGAAGGACGTCCGCAGCCACAACGACGACGTGATCCTGCCCACCGAAAAGGCCCTGACCCAGTCCGGTGGCATCGTTGTGGTGAAAGGCAATCTTGCGCCCGATGGGGCCGTCCTGAAACCCTCTGCCGCCACGCCCGCCCTGATGCAGCACCGGGGCCGCGCTGTCGTGTTCGAAGACATCGACGACTACAAGGCCCGCATCGAGGACGAAGCGCTGGATATCGACGAAACCTGCGTCATGGTCCTGAAGAACTGCGGCCCGCGCGGCTATCCTGGCATGGCCGAGGTCGGGAACATGGGCCTGCCGCCCAAGGTCCTGCGCAAGGGCATCACCGACATGGTCCGCATCTCTGACGCCCGCATGTCCGGCACAGCTTACGGAACTGTGGTCCTCCACACATCGCCCGAAGCTGCCCGTGGCGGCCCGCTGGCCGTGGTCCGCTCCGGTGACTTCATCGAACTCGACGTCGCAAACCGCCGCCTGCATCTGGACATCTCGGATGAGGAGCTGGCCGCCCGCCTCGCCGCCTGGAAGCCCGCCGTGGAACCGCCGTCGGGCGGCTATGCCAAGCTTTATCACGACCACGTCCAGGGCGCCGACAAAGGTGCCGACATGGACTTCCTGATCGGCTGTCGCGGCAACGCCGTCGCCCGCGAAAGCCACTGACGGCAAGCGCAGCGCCCCCAGACCGGGACCGCCGCCGCAACCAAGCGCCTCCCTCCCCCCGTCGGGGAGGGGGTACCAACCCAAGTCAAGATCCCGACGAACCGAAAA
>JANMGI010000658.1:0-3828 GCA_031374565.1 Paracoccaceae bacterium
GCAAATTGGTCCCAGTGTCGGCGGCTGTCGGTCAATTGCGCCACGCAGATTTGCTGGCCCGCAATGCCGTGTTGCAGTCGGCACTTGAACGTCAGCAGAAGAAAGCGGCCGATCTGCGGAGCATCCTTTGCAGCATGGACATCGCCACACTTTGCGTCAGCCCGGACCTGAAACTGCGCCTCTTCACCCAGTCAGCCAGTCGATTGCTGAACATCGGCCCCGAGCAGGTTGGTGCCACCCTTTCGCTTGCCGGGCCCTATGATCTTGAAGGCACCTTGATGGCACATATCACTTCAGTGCTTGGCAGCGGGATCGCACAAGATCATGTCCTGCCGATGGGATCTGCTGGGGTGGTTATGTGCCGGTTGCTGCCGCTTTATGCGTTTGAGGCCGATGCGCAGACAGTTGACGGTGTCATCATCACCTATGCGACTGTGCATTCCGCCTCTGGTCAAGGACCGCTGCCCGACGCGGCAGCGCAAAGCCCGGATGCGACCCCCGGTCAGGCCAACGGCGATTTGGCTGCCGGCTATCCGGGCCTTGGCTGCGGTTTAACCCTTCGGCAGCACCAGGTTCTTGGGCATGTTCTGGCCGGGCACCCCAGCAAGAATATCGCCGCCGACCTTGGCATCAGCCAGCGCACTGTGGAAAATCACCGCGCCGCGATCATGGCACGCACCGGGGCCACGTCGCTTCCTGCTTTGGCACGCCTTGCCATCGGTGCGAATGTCGGAGGTGACTGTAAACCGGCCCACGCACGGCACAGCTGCGATTGACCCCCGTGTGCTGCTTCCACCTGTCATGCCACGGTGGGCAGTGACCCTACGCCACTCACCTGAAGGACTGATCCATGCCCCAAAGCCGCACGATCAACCGCCAGCTCATTCTGGCCGAACGCCCGAAGGGCGAGCCGACGACCGCCACGCTGCGGCTTGAGACCGGTCCTGTGCCAGTCCCCGGACCGGGCCAGATGCTGCTGCGCACCGAATACCTGTCGCTGGACCCCTACATGCGCGGGAGGATGAGCGACGCCCCCTCTTACGCCGTCCCTGTCGCGGTCGGCGCGGTGATGGCGGGGGGCACGATTGCGCAAGTGGTGGCCTCGGACGTCAAGGGATTTCAGCCGGGGGATCGGGTCTTGTCCTTCAACGGCTGGCAGGATTATGCGCTGTCGGATGGCGCGGGCGTCACGGTCCTGGATCCCGGAATGGCGCATCCGTCCTGGGCTTTGGGGATCCTCGGAATGCCGGGCTTTACCGCCTGGGCAGGGTTGACGCAGATCGGCCAGCCGATACCGGGGGAAACCGTCTGCGTGGCCGCCGCGACCGGGCCAGTGGGCGCGACAGTGGGCCAGATTGCTCGGCTGATGGGCTGCCATGTGGTGGGCGTCGCAGGCGGGGAAGACAAGTGCACTTATGCCGTGGGGACGCTTGGCTTTGACGCCTGCGTCGACCACAAGGCTGCCGATTTTGCCGTGCAGTTGAAGGCAGCGACCCCGAAGGGCATCGATGTCTATTTCGAGAATGTCGGTGGTGCGGTGTTCGATGCGGTGCTGCCCCTTCTGAACACCGGCGCGCGGGTGCCGGTCTGCGGGCTGATCTCACAGTATAACGCCACCAGCCTGCCCGGCGGACCTGACCGGCTGTCGATGTTGATGGGGCAGGTTCTGCGCAAGCAGATGACCCTGCGCGGGTTCATCATCTTTCAGGATTTCGGCCATCTTTACCCCGATTTTGCCGCCGCGATGGGCGATTGGCTTGCGGCCGGCAAGATCCAGTATCGCGAAGACATGGTCGACGGGCTAGAGGCCGCCCCACAAGCCTTCATCGGCCTCTTGCGCGGCGAAAATTTCGGCAAGCGGGTGATCCGCGTCGGCCCGGAACTGTTGCCCGACTAAACCTGCGCCTTGATCCGCGTCAGTGCGTGAACCGACCGCTGTGCTATGCGGGACGTCGACATGCAGGAGATGCCCATGAACGCCCTTCCCTTCGACAGCGCCGAGATCGAGGAACTGGTGCTGCGCTTCAACGCCGTGATGGCCAAGGAGGGGACCGACATTCCCGACCCCGGTGGCAATGCCACGGATGACGAGGTGGCTGAAACGCTGCAGGAAACCCACGGCGACCTCAGCCGGGACGAGATCACGCAAGCCATTGAAAGTATGAACGATGAACAGAAGGATGCGCTGGTCGCCCTCTTCTGGATCGGTCGTGGCGACGCAGACCCAGAGGAATGGGAAGAAACCAAGGTGCTGGCCCGCCAACAGCACGAAGGCTTGGTCAGCCGCTATCTGCTGGGTCAGCCAGAGGTAGGTGAGTTCCTGACCGATGGTCTGGAAAAGATGCTGGAGTTCGGGGTGGAGTGACTTTTGCAGGGTTGCCGTTCAGGGCGATAGATGATCCGGGCGAAAGATCTTCACCACCTTTGCCAACGCTTTCAAGAAGGACTTTGAGATGACCCTTTCAGATCGGCCTGCACTGGCTGATAGCAGCACTTGTCTTCGCGCAGCTGATCTTTGGCAATAGCATCACCAAGGCGATCGAGGCGGCAGAGAACGGCGAACCGATCTCCGCGCTCAGCACAAATCTTGCGGACATGCACTATTACTTCGGCATCGCCATTCTGGCGCTGGTTGCAGTCCGGCTGGCACTGCGGCTATGGAACGGTGCACCACCACTTCGCCCTTGCGCCGCTAGCCTTCCGCACCGATCAGAGCACTGGCCGCGACGGCACTGACGAGGTTCAGCATGGGCGGATCAAGGAGCAGTGCAGGCTCCATGGAAATCGAACGGGCCTTTGTCCAGGATCAATGCATAAGGCCGCCCGTCTTGTCAGCATATTGACGTGGAACACCTGATTGCCGCAGTCGGTGTCAGCAAAACTGGCTCGATGGGCGCGGCCTGCATGTGATGGACCGTAACCTGCATCAATGCGACTGTTTCGGCGTAGGGCTATCATCGACATCGTTCACAGGAATACACGTTGTCAAAGGCTGTCCCACCCCAAAAGTTGAAGCGCTCGTTGACGCTTTTGCTCGCCGTGCTCTATGGGCTCGGCGTGACGATCGGTGCTGGCATCTATGTGCTGGTGGGTATCGCTGCGGGGCGAAGTGGTATGCACGCGCCGCTGGCCTTCGTTTTCGCAGCCTTGGTCATGTCCCTCAGCGCGGCATCCTTTGCCGAACTCGGCACTCGGATGCCGGTCAGCGCCAGCGAGGCCGCCTATGTCGAAAAGGCGTTCGGACGGCCGTGGGTGAGTTTGACCATGGGGTTGCTTGTTGTGCTGACGGCAGCGATCTCGGCAGCTACGATCAGTGTTGGCAGCGCAGGCTATCTTGCCGTGTTCATCGATCTGCCAGCGCGCTGGATCATCACGCTTGTCGTGCTGTCGATGGGGCTGGTCGCCTGTCTTTCGACCAGCCAGTCCGTCACACTTGCGGGCATCATGACCCTGGTCGAGCTTGGCGGGCTTGTGCTGATCATCGCAGCGGGGTTCAGCTCGGGCAGCGGAATCGTGACCCGCATTCCAGAGATCCTGCCGCCACCTGGCGACGTCGCAGTCTGGGTCGGGCTTTCGGGAACGACGCTGATCGCGGTCTTTGCCTTCATCGGGTTCGAGCATCTGGTCAATGTCGCCGAAGAGATGAAGAACCCCTCGCGCACCCTGCCATGGGCGCTGTTCCTGACGCTTGGGTTAACTGCGCTGGTCTATGCGCTGGTGGTCTGGGTGGCGGTCGTCGCGGTGCCGCCGGGTGAGCTTGCCGCCTCCAGTGCCCCCCTGGCCCTGGTGTTCGAGCGGCTGACCGGCATGCCCTTGAAGACGATGAGC
>JANMGI010000664.1:0-2300 GCA_031374565.1 Paracoccaceae bacterium
CACGCAGCCCCCATCGTATGCGCGCAATCCTCGACCACCCGCAGGCCAAGCCGGTCGCACAGCGCCATCAGCGCCTCCATGTCGCAGACATGGCCCCGCATATGGGACAAAAGCAGCACCGTCGCGCCCGTGGCCTTGGCCTGAGCCTCAAGATGCGCAAGGTCGATGGTCAGATCCTCCGTCACCTCCACAAAGACCGGCTTCGCCCCAAGCGACGCAATCGACCCCGGCACCGGGGCCAAAGTGAAGGCGTTCGACAACACCGGATCGCCAGCCTGCACATGCAAGGCCCTCAACGCACAGGACATCGCCGCCCCGCCCGAGGCCAGCCCAAGGGAATACTTCGCACCCACAAAGGCCGCGAATTCCTCTTCCAGAAGGGCAGTTTCGGCGACTTCCCCCGCCACGGTGTTGTAGCGGTGCAGCCGCCCGTGGCGCAGAACCGCCATCGCAGCTTCGATCCCGACTTCGGGGATCGGCTCTTGCTGGGTGAAGCTGCCCGAGAATGTCTCGCCCTTAAACCGTTCCATGCTGCAAAAGCCTCGCCAAAAACCTCAATTGTCCGCCGTCCGCCGCACGACCGTCAGGTACATCACCGCCACGCCCACCAGCAAAGCCGCAGCCAGATAGAACGCCACGTTCGGCGAGGGCGTTCCCCGCGCGTCCTGCATGAAATAGCCGAACACCTGCGAAAAAAGGATGGTGCCGACCAGCATCGCCACATTCATCACCGCCGAAATGCCGCCCTGCAACTCGCCCTGCGCATCTTCGGGCACTGCCTTCGACATCATCGCCACCAGCATCGGATGCACAAAGCCCTCGGGCCCATGAATGATCATCAGGACGACCACCACGGCCAACGACCCTGCCAGGCCATAGCCGGCCGCCACGATGACCGCGACGACAAGGCCAAAAAGGCAAACCCGCCATTCGCCGAACCGCGCCACCACCGGCCCGGTGACAAAGCCCTGAAAGACCGCCGTGATGATGCCGAAGACTGCCAGAGACAGCCCGACCATCGCCTCGGACCAGCCGAACTTGGCCATGCCCCAGAACGGCCAGATCGCCGGATAAACCGCCGAGGCCGCAAAGTAGACGAACAAGACCCCGCACAGCGGCAGGACGCCGTGATACTGGCGGAAAACCTTGAACGCGCCGAACGGGTTCGACCGCGCCCATTCGAACGCCCGGCGCTTTTCGGGCGGCAAAGTCTCGGGCAGCACGAACCAGCCGTAGATGAAATTCAGCATCGAGATCCCCGCCGCCACATAGAACGGCACGCGCGGCCCCAACTCGCCCAGCATGCCGCCGATGGCCGGTCCCAGCACAAAGCCGACGCCGAACGCAGCCCCCACCATACCGAAGGCGCGGGCACGGTCTTCGGGCGCGGTCACATCGGCGATATAGGCATTGGCGATCACATAGGACGATCCGCAGACCCCCGCGATCACCCGGCCAACGAACAGCCAGAACAGCGTAGGTGCCAGGGCCGAAAACAGGTAGTCCACCCCCAGCCCGAACACCGCCAGCAACAACAACGGGCGGCGGCCGAAACGGTCGCTCAGGTTGCCCATCAGCGGGCTGAAGGCAAACTGCGCCAGAGAAAACGCCGCAAACATCCAGCCGCCGATATAGGCGGCATTGGCAAGGCTCATGTGCCCGACCTCGGTGATCAGCGCGGGCAGGACCGGCATGATCAGCCCGAAGCCGACCATGTCCAGAAAGACGGTGATCAGGACAAAGGTGACCGCATGACGGCTGACCGGCGCAGGGGCCGAAACGGGAATGTCGGGGGTTTGGCTCATGGTGCACGACCCTATGGGTCGGGGCAGGAAGTGTCAAACCGGCGCAAGACCCATCCGCACCCCGGCCCGCCCCCCAAAGCGACCCTCGAAACGCCCCCCGAAACGTCCCGCGAAACGTCCCTGAGCCCCGACCTTTCACCTGGCTCCAAATATCCCCGCCGGAGGCTCTTCGCCGAAGCCGGTTGGCGCGACGCGCCAGAGGCGAGACAAAAGGTCTTCGCGCGCCAGCGCTCCAGACGAAAACCGCCGGTCACAGGCGGCACTCCGGATCAGGAAGCACCTCCCCTCCCCCTCCGTGGGGAGGGGATGGGGATGGGGGGCTTCGGAGGGCCCAAAATCCAAATCTTAAGAATTCCTTACCGTCCGCGACCAACCAACTGATTTCATTACTCCATCAGCGCTTGTCCACCGTGGACACGTCAGCCCAGAAGCCGCTCCGCCAACCCCGGCAGGTCCTCGAACCGGTCCAGCAGCGCCGCCGGTCGGAACCGGCTG
>JANMGI010000667.1:0-2381 GCA_031374565.1 Paracoccaceae bacterium
TCCTGCATGATCTGCCCTTTGCCTCTTTGCGCCCGTCATATGCCGGTGGCAGAGCGGGCGAAAGGGGGCAGGGGGTCAACTCCTGTTGCAGGACTGAAAGACATCGGCGGTCACGGAAGCCAAATTCCTGCGCAGGCTTCTCCAAGGTTTTCGAAATCTTTTTTGCCCCTTACGTGCCGCGCGGCTTGGCCCGCAAGGTCGGCTCCGCCTCTGTCGGGTCCTCTGGCCAGGGATGCCGGGGATAGGCCCCCCGCATGTCCTTCCGGACATCGGCGTAGGAGGTCGCCCAGAACCGCGGCAGATCGGTCGTCACCTGAACCGGAGCCCGCGCAGGGGACAACAGCGTCACCCGCACCGGCATCCGCTTCGAACCCACGACGGGATGCACCGTCACCCCGAACATCTCTTGCAACCGCACCTCGATGGCGGGCACCTCGCCGTCATAATCAATGGGGATCTTTCGCCCCAGCGGAGTCTCGAAGCTGCCCGGCACCAGCCGGTCCATCTCGGCCAGCCGATCCCAGCCCAGCAAACCCTGCAGCGCGGGCACCAGGTCCAGGCCCTTGAGGTCGGCCTCAGTCCGCACCCCGGTCAGGTGCGGCAAAAGCCAGTCCTCGGCACTGGCCAGCAGGTCGTGATCCTCGACCATCGGCCAACCCTCGGCCCAAGCCAGCCTTGCCCGTGCCCGCAGCCGCCGCGCAGCGGGTGACCACGGTAGGCCCAAAAGCCGCACACCCTCCAGCGCCGCCTTCGCCACGGCTTCGGTGGGTGCGTCCCAATGCCGGTCGTCCAGCACCAGTGCTCCCAGCCTTTCCTGCCGCCGCGCCAGGACCCGGCCATCGCGGCGTGACCATTCGCAGACCTCGACCCAACGGATGCGGTCGGCAAATAGCCCCCGGACCTCCGCCTCGCTGATCGTCACCGCCTGCCGCACCGTCGCTTCCCGTGCATCCCCATCCAGATCGGTCGCCACGATCAGCCGCGCCCCCGACAGCGCCAGCCCCGGGGCCATCACCGCCCCCTTGCCCCCGGACAAGACCCAGCGCGGCGCTTCGCCCTTCCGCCGCAACCCGATCCGGTCCGGGTAGGCCAGTGCCGCCATCTCTCCCAAGGTCAGCCCCGCCCGCGCGCCCTTCGGAGCCGCCGCTGCCAGGCGCTTCGCCTCAACCCGGATGCGCTCCACCACGCCCCGGTCCGCATCCGGCCCCGGTCGGGATATGGCCTGCATCCGCAAAGCAAGGTCCGGCCCCGCGCCCCGCAGCGGGTCCCGTTCCGCCAGAAGTGCCGCCAGCGTCGCCGCCTCGGGCCCCGCCACTGCTAGCATGTGACCCAGCCGGGGATGCAGCGGCAAAGCGGCCAGCACCCGTCCATGCGCCGTCATATACCCCTTGCCGTCCAGCGCCCCCAGACCCTGCAACAAGGCCCGCGCCTCGGCCAGTGGCCCCGCTGGCGGCGGCGTCAGGAACGGCAGCTCAGTCCCACCCCACAGCGCCAGCTCCAGCGCAAGGCCGGTCAGATCCGCCACCTCGATTTCGGCCGGCGGGAAATTCGCCAGCCCGCCCTCCTCGCCCTTCGTCCACAGCCGGTAACAGACCCCCGCAGCCACCCGCCCGGCCCGGCCCCGGCGCTGCTCGGCCTCGGCCTTCGTCACCCGTTCCGTCACCAGCCGCGACATGCCCGAGTTCGGGTCGAACCGCGCCCGCCGCGCCCGGCCCGCATCGACCACCACCCGGATATCCGGCAAGGTCAGCGAGGTTTCCGCAATCGAGGTCGCCAGCACCACCTTCCGGCCCTCTGCCGGGGCCAGTGCCGCCCGCTGGCTTGCGAAATCCATCGCCCCGTAAAGCGGGCGAACCGTTACCCCCGACAAACCCTCCAGCATCGCAGCCACCCGTCGTATTTCGCCCTCCCCCGGCAGGAAGACCAGCATCCCGCCCCCGGTTTCTGCAGCCGTTTCTTCCAGAGCCGCCCTGACCGCCCCCGCCACGACCGCCTCCAGCCGCAGCGACGGGTCCGCAGTCCGTGGCAACCACCGCGTCTCGATGGGCCAGGCCCGCCCCTCGGAGGTCAGCACAGGGGCATCCCCCATCAGCGCCGCCACCGGCCCCGCCTCAAGCGTTGCCGACATCACCAGTAGCTTCAGGTCCGGCCGCAGCGCCCCGCGCACCTCCAGACACAGCGCCAATCCCAGATCGGCGTTCAGGCTGCGTTCGTGAAATTCGTCAAAGATCACCAGCCCGACACCCGACAACTCCGGGTCCGACTGGATCATCCGGGTCAGGATGCCTTCGGTCACCACCTCGATCCGGGTAGTGGCTGAGACCTTCGCCTCCCCCCGGATCCGGTAGCCGACGGTTCGTCCCACCGGCTCGTCCAGCGTC
>JANMGI010000720.1:0-1709 GCA_031374565.1 Paracoccaceae bacterium
ACCGACTCCAGCCGGATGCGCCCACCTTTCCATGGGAACGACGCACAGTCACCTGCCGACCAGATCGACGGATCCGAGGTCCGGCCCAATTCGTCCGTGGCAATCCCGTTGTCCAGCACAAGACCCGCGTTTTCGGCCAGATGGGTGTTCGGGGTGATCCCCACGCCGACAATCACGAAATCTGCCGGCAACGTCCGGCCGTCCTTCAAAAGCGCACCCGACACGCGGCTTCCGCCGATCAGCCGGTCCAGCCCCGTCGACTCCAGCACGGCCACACCATGGGACTGGTGCAGCGCGCGGACATGGTCCGATGTTTCCGGCGAGGCGACCCGTTGCAAGATACGCGGCGCCATTTCCAACACCGTCACGTCCAGCCCCAGTTTTGAGGCCACAGCCGCAGCCTCCAGCCCGATATAGCCACCGCCGACGATGATCACGCGGCGACCCGCCTGAAACTCGCCCCGCATCGCATCGACATCGGCCAGTGTGCGGACAGTGTAGACCCCCGCAAGCTCTCCGCCGATGGACGCAGGCAGACGGCGCGGGGTCGATCCGGTGGTCAGCGCCAGATGGTCATACTCCAGCGCTTCGCCCCCCACGGTCACCGTCTTTGCCGTCGGGTCGACGGCTGAAACCGCCTGACCCAGCCGCAGCTCCACCCCATGCTCGGCCCAGAACTCCGGCGCGCGCAGCCAAAGGCGGTCCTCTTCCATCTCGCCCAGAAGATAGGCCTTCGACAGAGGCGGGCGCTGGTAGGGCGGGGCGGGCTCGTCGCCCAGCATGACGATCTGGCCCTGATGACCCAAGGTCCGCAGCTTGGCCGCCAAGGCCGCCCCGGCCTGCCCGGCTCCAATGATCACCACCCGCATGGCACTTCCCCCTCTGGCATGTTCCGCGCCGGACCCTATAACCCAAGCCACACAGGGCGCAACGCGTCACCGGAAAAGGATCAGCACAATGACGATAGCCGAAGGTTCAAGACTGCCCGAAGCCACCCTCCTGCACATGGGCGAAAACGGGGCGGAAGCGGTGCAGCTTTCCGAAAAACTCAAGGGCCGCAAGGTCGTGATCTTCGGGCTTCCGGGGGCCTACACCGGCACCTGCTCCACCGCGCATGTCCCCAGCTTCATCCGCACCGCGCAGAAGTTCGCCGACAAGGGCGTGGACGAGATCATCTGCGTGTCCGTCAACGACCCCTTCGTGATGAAGGCCTGGGGCGAGGCGACCGGGGCCACCGCCGCCGGGATCACCATGCTGGGCGACGCGGACGCGAGCTTCTCCAAGGCCATCGGCCTGACCTTCGACGTGCCGCACCTTGGGTTCTTCGCCCGCTCCAAGCGCTACTCGCTGCTGGCCGAAGACGGCGTGGTGACGAAATTCAACCCCGAGACCGGCGCTGGCTGCGAGATTTCTGCGGGAGAGTACCTGCTGTCGCAACTCTGACCGACTGCTCATCGTCGACTTCGTCGCTCTTCGCTACCCAAGGAGAAGACGAAGTCGCACGACGAGGTTCACCCCTCGCGGACATGCCGCTGGAAGGCACGCTTCAGAAGGTCAAGTTCCGCTCGCAACAGGCTCAGCTCGGCCCGCAGATCTTCATCGACCGGCTGTCCGGCGACCAGCGTGAACTGCGCCACAGTCGCGTCGCCCGACCGCACCAGAATTGTCTGCACGCCTTCGTTTATCGCCCAGGCCGGGATCGGCACCCG
>JANMGI010000781.1:0-2860 GCA_031374565.1 Paracoccaceae bacterium
GCGGGGTTGAGGATGGTGGTCACGCCAGCCGCACGGGCAATCTGCAACCCGCGAAGGGCGGCGGGGATCGGCTGTTCCAGCTGGGTGACGAAAATTGCCGCCGAACGGATGAGATCGGCCTTCTCGTCAACGTCCTGTGGCAACACCCGGCCTGCCGCACCCGGCGAGACGATGATCGCGTTGTTGCCAGTGGCGTTCTCGATGAAGATATAGGCCGCCCCGGTATAGCTTTCGGCGTCCACTTTCACTTCGGGCACGACGCCTGCCTTGGCCCAGGTCGCTTGCGCGATGTCGGCAAAGGCATCGGCCCCAAGACGGGTGATGAAGTGGACACGCCCCCCGGCCATGGCGGCTGCGACAGACTGGTTTGAGCCCTTGCCCCCCGGCCCGAGGACGAAAGAAGTGCCAAGGATGGTCTCGCCCATCTTCGGCTGCCGCTCGGCGCGGTAGGCGGTGTCGGCAACGAAGATGCCAAGGATGACGATAGGTTTCATTTATCATGCCTTCCGTTTCAAGCGTCCGTCTCAGGCGTCCGGCGGGATCACGCCCTTGCGGAACATGAAGCAGCCGTAGAACCGACGCTCGCCGGTCTGGATGACGGCATAGGCCTCACGCGCCATGTCGTAGAAGGCGAAGCGCTCGATCGAGATCATCGGGCGCGACCGGCCTTCGGCGGCGTCTATGGCGGCCTGAACCTCGATCTGGACCGGGGGAAGCGTTGCGGCATCGCCGACCACTTCCATCCGGCCCGCGAAGTCATCGACGAACGTGTCCAGCGGCAGGACGGACAACACCGCCTGCACGGCTTCGGCGGCGGTCAGGTTGTCCATCCGCAAGAGGTGCCCGGTTGCAGTGGCGCGGGCCACCGAATCGGCTGGGAAGTTGGTATCGGCGATGATCAGCACGTCGCCATGTCCCATGGCGCGCAACGTGCCCAGCACCTCGGCGTTCAGCCGGTTGTCGATTCCCTTCAGCATGGTGGTCCTCTCCCTTCGGCGGGCGTCAGATGCGGGCGCCCGTCGCTTTGTCGAAAAGGTGCGACGCGGCTGCATCGGGCGCAAGGGTGATTGTCGCACCGGGGGCAAAGCCAACGCGGTTGCGGAACACTGCGGTAAGCTCGCGTCCCTCAAGCCTGACCACGACATGGGTTTCGGAGCCAGTCGGTTCGATCACCGCGACCTTGCCGGTCAGGCCTTCGGCGGCTTCGTGCAGGTGTTCGGGGCGGATGCCGTAGATGACTTCACGCCCCTCGTCCGCAATGACGCCGGCGGGCAATGGCAGGGTCGCCCCCCCCACGTCGACCGTGCCGCGCGTGATGCGGCCCTCAAGCAGGTTCATCGACGGACTGCCGATGAAGGCGGCGACGAAGGCGTTGGCGGGGCGGTCGTACAGGTCCAGCGGCGCGCCGACCTGCTCGATTCGCCCGCCCTGCATGACGACGATCTTGTCGGCCATCGTCATCGCCTCGATCTGGTCGTGGGTGACGTAGACCGTGGTGGTCTTCAGGCGCTGATGCAGTTCCTTGATTTCGGTCCGCATCTGCACGCGCAGCTTGGCGTCCAGGTTCGAGAGCGGCTCATCGAAGAGGAACATCTTCGGGTCGCGCACGATGGCGCGGCCCATGGCGACGCGCTGGCGTTGGCCACCGGACAGGGCGCGGGGAAAGCGGTCAAGATAGGGTGTCAGGCCCAGAATTTCGGCCGCGCGTTCAACCTTGGTGCGGACGGCGGTCTTGTCCATCCCGCGCATCTTCAACGCGAAACCCATATTTGCGCCCACCGTCTTGTGCGGGTAAAGCGCGTAGTTCTGGAACACCATGGCGATGTCACGCTCGGACGGGGGCAGGTTGTTGACCCGCTTGGTCCCGATCATCACGTCGCCGGCTGTCACCTCCTCCAGCCCGGCGATCATCCGCAGAAGCGTGGACTTGCCACATCCCGAAGGGCCAACCAGCACCACGAAGGCCCCGTCGGGTATGTCGAGGTCAAGCCCGTGGATCACCTGCAAGCCCGCGTAATTCTTGCGCAGTGCGCGGATCGTGACTTCGGCCAAACGCTTGCCCCCCTGGAACCCTTGCCAAATTCCTACCCCAGCCTGACCGGGTCTGTCTATCCGCTGACCATACTAACATGTTAGAAACTTGACAGGGCTTTGCTGCCTTGCAAAGCTGTCAGAAGGCAAGCTGCCAAACCGGGGAGAGGGAGACCCCAGCAGATTCAGTTCACCCTGCGGACCACCAACAACCAGGCCGCAGAAAGACGAGTCCAGAGACACCACAGAAACTGACACCAAGCCACACCGGGAAAACCCGGTTCGGGCATGTTCCACAGGGAGGAGCTATCTTGAAGGTCGAACTTTACGAGATGATGACGCGGTCGCGCATGAGCCGCCGTCGGATGCTGCAAGGCACTGCGGCCCTGGGTGCGGCGGCAGTGATGCCGATGACGGCGCGCATGGCGACGGCGCAAGACAACCTGCGCGCGGAAATCCTGAAGATTCCAGGCGTGGGCATGGGCAGCCCGACCGATGCCGACTGGCAGAAGGTTGGTGAGCTTTGCTTGGGTGCGACCAAGGCCAACGTGGCCGAGGGCGAGTTTGCCGGGGTCGAGCTGACGTTCCTTGGCCTGAACAACCAGAACCAGCACAACTTTCTGTTCCGCGGCTTTCTGAAGTCGTGGGAGGCCTATACCGGGGCAAAGATCAACTGGGTCGACCTGGCACAGGCTGACTACAACCCGCGTCTTCAGCAGGCGATTGCCACCGGCACCGTCGACTTTGACATCATCGAAATGGGTGCTCCGTTCGAAGGCGACACCGCCAGCAAGGGCCTGCTGGACGAAATGCCCGACTGGGTCAAAAC
>JANMGI010000754.1:0-1662 GCA_031374565.1 Paracoccaceae bacterium
CTGGGTGGTGACGCTACAGGGGGAAAGCTGGCCGGTGACGATCAAGGCCGATCCGGCGGGTTCCACCGTGGTCTTCGACGACGGCACCGACCTGCGGGTGGAAAGCGGCTGGACCCCGGGCCAGCCTTTGGCGCGCCTGACCGTGGGCGGCGAGCCGCTGGTCATCAAGACGGCCAAGGTCCCGATGGGCTTTAGGATGCGGCTGCGCGGCGCGGACCTGAAGGTCCATGTCCAAAGCCCGCGTCAGAAGGCTCTGGCCGGGTTGATGCTGGAAAAGGCCCCGCCGGATACCTCGAAGTATCTCTTGTGCCCGATGCCGGGGTTGGTGGTGAAGATTGCGGTCGAAGAGGGCGACGAGGTGCAGGAAGGCCAGGCACTAGCCACCGTCGAGGCGATGAAGATGGAGAACATCCTCAAGGCCGAGCGGAAGGGCGTGGTCAAGAAGGTCATGGCAATCACGGGGGAGAGCCTGAAGGTCGATGATGTGATCATGGAGTTTGAATGATGGCGCGCCGGTCTGGCAGGGACCGATTTTTTCACAGGAATCGTGCCGGAGCTTTCGAAAACTCCGCGCTACCGCCCCGCCGGGTTTCGCTCCAGCGCCTCGGTCCGCGCGATGGGCATCTTGTCGATGGAGTTGACGATCTCGCGCCCGTCCCAGGGCAGGGGTTTGCGGATCATCGGTTTCCAGTCCTTGTCCATCAGCACCAGGGAAAAGCCACGCGGATGGAGCTTCCTGCGCAAGGCGCTGGGGTTCGCGGGGTCGGTGTCGGTGATCAGGATCACGTCGCGGGCAGCGAATGCATCGTAGGAGCGGGCAAGAAGCTCCATCTGCCGGACGAAGGCGGGATCGTTCGGCGAGTCGGCGAAGATTATTACCGGTCGCAGAACGTAAAGCAGATCACCTTCGACAACCTCTGCGGCCGCAACTGGCGCGAAGGCGATGACCTCTTCGGCACGGGCCGCTACCGAAAGAAGCGCGGGGATGGCAAGGGCCAGAACGGCAAGAAACGGACGACGGGCGAAGGCTTTCATGGGCTTGATATAGGGGCCTTTAGGCAAAATCCCAAGCGCCAGTGCGGCGTCGAATGGAGAGAGTTATGACGGACCTGACGGCATGGGAGGCGCTGGCCTCGAAAGAGATGAAGGGCAAGGGCCCCGAGGACCTGAACTGGCAGACGCTGGAGGGGATCACGGTCAAGCCGCTGTATACGGCGGCGGACGTAGAGGGCCTGCCGCAGCTGGGCGAATTGCCGGGCGTGGCACCCTTCACCCGGGGGGTGCGGGCGACGATGTATGCCGGGCGGCCCTGGACGATCCGGCAGTATGCGGGGTTCTCCACCGCCGAGGAGTCGAATGCGTTTTATCGCAAGGCGCTGGAAGGGGGGCAGCAGGGGGTGTCGGTCGCCTTCGATCTGGCGACGCACCGGGGGTATGACAGCGACCACCCTAGGGTCGTGGGGGATGTGGGCAAGGCGGGGGTTGCGATTGACAGTGTCGAGGACATGAAGATCCTCTTCGACGGGATACCTTTGGAAAAGATCAGCGTTTCGATGACGATGAACGGGGCGGTGATCCCGATCCTCGCGTCGTTCATCGTCGCGGGGGAAGAGCAGGGGGTGGCGCGGGCGGACCTGTCGGGGACGATCCAGAACGACATCC
>JANMGI010000006.1:0-11583 GCA_031374565.1 Paracoccaceae bacterium
GTCTTCAGCACGTCAAAGTTGGTGCCCCGGTAGCGCGCCGTGATGTTCTGCACCTGCAACACAGGTGGGGCAGGCGGCTTTTCGGTGTGATCCAGACTACGGACCGACACCAACGCCTTGGTATAGTCCTGCGCGGGCCGGTGGATGATCTGGCCCGTGTCGCCCAGTTCCACCATCCGGCCATGCCGCAGCACCATGATGTCGTCAGCGACCTGCGCCACGACGGCAAGGTCATGCGTGATGTAAAGGGCTGCCACCTGCGTGTCGCGGATCGCTTCCTTGATCGCGGCCAGCACATCGATCTGCGTGGTCACGTCCAGCGCCGTGGTCGGTTCGTCGAAAATCACCAGATCGGGTTTCGGGCACAGCGCCATCGCCGTCATGCAGCGTTGCAACTGCCCGCCCGAGACCTGATGCGGATAGCGCGCGCCAATGGTGTCGGGGTTGGGCAGGCCCAGTTTCTTGAACAGCCCCCTGGCGCGGGCCTCGGCCTCGGCCTTGGTGGCCAATCCGTGCGACACGCAGGCCTCGATCACCTGCTCCATGATCTGCTTGGCCGGGTTGAAACTGGCCGCTGCGGACTGCGAGACGTACGTCACCTCGCGCCCGCGAAGCTTGCGCAGCGCGCGGGCATCGGCCAGACGGATTTCGCGCCCGTTCAGATGGATCGTCCCGGCGGTCAGCCGCACCCCGCCACGCCCGTAGGCCATGGCTGAGAGGCCGATGGTGGATTTCCCCGCCCCGGATTCGCCGATCAGGCCCAGCACGCGTCCACGCTGAAGGGTCACGTCCACGCCATGCACCAGCGTCACGTTCTTCGGTGGTTCGCCCGGCGGGTAGGACGTGGCCTCGATCACCAGTCCCTTGATCTGTAGCAGAGGGTCAGCCACCGCGGCCTCCTTTCAGGCTGGAGGTCCGGGTCAGGACCCAGTCCGCCACAAGGTTGACGCTGATCGCCAGCGCGGCGATTGCGGCGGCGGGCAGAAGTGCTGCAGACTTGCCATAGATCAGCCCATCCTTGTTTTCCTTCACCATGCCGCCCCAGTCCGCCAGCGGCGGCTGGATGCCAAGACCCAGAAACGACAGGGTTGAAATGAACAGGACCGCGAAGATGAACCGCAACCCGAACTCGGCGACCAGCGGCGACAAGGCGTTGGGCAGGATTTCCCGGAAGATCACCCAGGCGCCTCTTTCGCCGCGCAGCTTTGCGGCCTCGACAAAGTCCATCACCGCAATGTCTACGGCAACCGCGCGGGACAGACGGAACACGCGGGTGCTGTCCAGGATGCCCATCACAAGGATCAGCACGGTCAGGTTCAGGGGCAGGACCGACAGCATGACAAGCGCCACGATCAACGCGGGCACGGCCATGACCAGGTCAACGACGCGCGACAGGACCTGATCGATCCAGCCGCCTTTCACCGCGGCAAGGAACCCAAGGAACGCCCCCAGCGAAAACGCAAGGACCGAAGACGCCAGCGCCACAAAGATGGTGATCTGAGCGCCGTAGATTAGCCGCGACAGGATATCTCGACCAATGGTGTCGGTGCCAAGCCAGTGGGTGGCCGACATGCCCTCCCACTGGCTGCCGGTGCTGTCACTGATCGGGTAGGGCGCAATCCATTGCGCGAAGACCGCGACGAACAGGAAGGTCCCGGTCAGGATCAGGCCGACAAGGGCGGCAAACGGGATCCTCATTTCGGGTGCCTCAGGCGCGGGTTGGCAAGGATGCCGATGACATCGGCCAACATGTTCAGGAAGATGTAGACGGCAGCGAAGATCAGACCGACCGCCTGCACCACCGGCAGGTCACGCTTGGTCACGTGGTCCACAAGGTATTGGCCAAGGGCGTTGTAGCCGAAGACGACCTCGACCACGACGACGCCGACCACAAGGTAGGCCAGGTTCAGCATGACCACGCTGACGACGGGGGCGATGGCGTTAGGGAAAGCGTGGCGCCAGATGATCGTCATCGGCGACAGGCCTTTCAGCTCTGCCGTCTCGATATAGGCCGACTGCATGACGTTCAGGATTGCGGCCCGGGTCATCCGCATCATGTGCGCAAGGACCACAAGGACCAGGACGATGACCGGCAGGGCAACGGCGTGCAATTTTTCCCAGAACCCCATGCCGGGAAAGACCATGGCCACCGGCTGGAAGATCGGGATCAGCTGGGTCAGCAGATAGATGACAAAGTAGGCGGCGACGAATTCGGGCAGGCTGATCGTGGTCAAGGTGATGCCAGAGATCAGCTTGTCAGGCCATTTCCCGGCATAGCGCGCGGCGATAAGGCCCAGAAGGATGGCCAGAGGCACTGCGATGACAGCGGCACAACCCGCCAGGAAGAGTGTGTTGCCCAGCCGCTGGCCGATGGATTGGGCAATGTCCGCGCCATTGGTCAGCGCCTTGCCCAGATCGCCGGTCAGAACCCCGCCAAGCCATTGGAAATACCGTGTGAGGGGGGGCTGGTTCAGCCCCATCTTCTCACGCAGGTTCGCCAATGCCTCGGGTGTCGCCTGCTGCCCAAGGATCGCCTGCGCGGTATCGCCCGGCAGTGCCTCGACCCCAAGAAAGATCACGGCGGAGACGGCGAGCAGGAGAAGGAGGCCCAGCGCAATGCGCTGGACCAGAAGCTTCAGGATCGGATGCACCGGCCCGCCTCAGGCGTTCAGCCAGCAGCGAACCTGCGCACGACCGTTCATCAGCTCGCCATTCGGGTCGTCGACCCAGCCGCCGACCGTATCGCTGACGCCAGAGACGAAGTCGTTGAACATCGGCAGGATCAGGCCACCCTCATCGTGCAGGATATGCGCCATTTCCGAGTACATGCCCTTGCGCTTCGTTGCGTCCAGCTCGCCCCGCGCAGCCAGCAGAAGTTCGTCGAACTTGGCGTTCTTGAACTTGGTGTCGTTCCATTCGGCAGTCGACAGATAGGCGGTCGAGTACATCTGGTCCTGCACCGGACGCCCGCCCCAGTAGCTGGCGCAGAACGGCGCCACGTTCCACACGCTCGACCAGTAGCCGTCATCGGGCTCCAGCTTCACCTGCAACGGAATCCCCGCAGCCGTGGCCGAAGCCGCAAAGAGGTTCGCCGCATCGACAGCACCCGGGAACGCCCCCGGAGCGGTCGCCAGGATGATTGGGCTGCCGTCATGACCCGAGGCCTTGTAGTGCTCGGCCGCCTTGGCCGGATCAAAGGCGCGCTGCTCGATCGTGTCGTCGAACAGCGGATAGGCCGCGTTGATCGGGAAGTCGTTGCCGATCGATCCCAGACCGCCCAGGATCTTCTCGACCAGCTCGTCGCGGTTGATCGCGTATTTCAGCGCCAGCCGCAGATCGTTGTTGTCGAAGGGCGGCTTGTCGACATGCATGATGAAGACATAGTGCCCACGCCCCGCGACCGCCTTGATCTGGATGCCGGGGGCACCCTTCAGCAGTTCCACGATCTTCGGGTCAACCCGGTTGATCATGTGGATCTGGCCCGACTGCAGCGCCGCCGTCCGGGCGGTGTTGTCGTTGATGACCAGAATCTCGACCTCATCGGCATGGCCGATGGTGCTGTCGAAATAATTCGCGTGCTTCTTGAACGTGTGGCGCACGCCGGGTTCATTGACCACGACCTGATAGGGTCCGGCCCCGATCCCCGCGGCCGGGTTGTCCACGCCGCCGCCGGGCTGGATCATCAGGTGATAGTCCGCCATCAGGAACGGCAGGTCGGCGTTGGCCGCGTTCAGCTTCAGCGTGACCATGTCACCTTCGGCCTTCATCTCGCTGATGCCCTGCACGATCCCCAAGGCACCCGACTGCGCCTTCTCGTCGGTGTGCCGCTTCAGCGTCGCGACCACGTCCTCTGCCGTCACCGTGCCGCCACCATGGTATTCCACGCCGGCGCGGATCTTGAACTTCCACTCCGTCGCGTCGGGGCTTGAGGAAATCTCCTCGGCGATCCGCGGGTCTATCGTCCCGTCAGCCGTCACGTCGCACAGAAGTTCACCCCAGGTCATGTTGACCTGGAACGGCACTTCGGACGCCGCCAGCGCCGGATCAAGGCTGTTGGTCGATTCCCCGCCCTGCATGCCGACACGGATCACGCCGCCCTTCCTGGGCTCTTCGGCCCGCGCGGTCTTGCTGAACAGCGCCGAAGCAAGCCCAGCCGATACCCCAAGCGCCGTCGTGCGGCCCACGAATTCGCGTCGCGTCATGCGGCCCTGCTTGGCCTGCGCCAGCATCCAGTCAAGCTGGTTGTGCTTATCGTTCATGTTGGTCTCCCTGATGTGGTCCCCATGCGGGGATTCTTTTGTTGACTTGAGAATCAATAAACCGCGAACCCCGCCGTGCGACAAACGTTTTCTTCTGCAAGCTTACACAAACTTGCGGACTACACTGTCGTCCCAGGCGCGCTGGAAGACCTGGGTGTCGCCTTCCCACGCTGTAAGCCGGGCCTGCATCCGCAAATGCGTGGCACTTGCCGTCATTTCCGCCCAGACTTCAGTCCGCACCCGCCAGTCCCCGCGCGACAGGTGCTGCTGCCAGACATGCGTCGCATGCGCAGACAGGGGGTCATCGGGGCGTATTTCCCACCGTTCTGTCAAAGACTCTCCGGTGATCAACCCGTGGCTCAGGTTTTCCCGTTCGCCCTGATCATCCTCGACAACCAAGGCCACAGTCCCTGACAAAAGGTCGCGCTCAACCCGCCGCGCCGCCTTGGCTTCTCGGATCACGCGATGCGCCCAGGGGCCCGCGTGTTCGGCCGCGGGCGGGGTCCATTCGTTCACAGGCGCGCCGTGATGATGCACCGGCAGGGTCAGACTGCCCCCGGTGACCGTCAGCACCGCCGCCTCGGGCGAGGGCCAGACGAAGGGCCAATAACTTGTCGACAACGCCAGCCGCAGATGATGCCCCGCCGCAAGCCGATAGCCCATCTGGTCCAGACGAAATGCGACCTCGACCGCCTCACCCGGCACCATCGGGGCAGGGGCCTCGCGGCTCTCCCGATGACACAGGTTCAGCATCCCATGCGCGATCCGCACCGAGGACCCGTCCGGCCCCACGTCACACAGACGCGCCACGACAAAGGCCAGCGGCTTGTCCGACGACAATAGAAGCTTCAGCTCCGCCGCGCCAAGCAGTTGCAACTCTGCGTCCAGCACCGCACCGTCAAAGCACATGGACAGTGCGTCATCGCCCGCCTGATCCCCCGGCATCTCGGCGTTCAACCCCATCGGGAAGAATTCACCCGCCTCCAGCCCAACGTGTTGCGGGGTCATTAGCCGCTCAGACATCGTCGCTTCGGGCTTTCTCTTCTGCAAATATCCTCGGGGGGTCCGGGGGGCGGACGGCCCCACGGTGCCAGCAAGATGCAGGACCGTCGGCGTCACACGCGGCGACGGCCACGCAGCCTCTTGCACCCAATGCCCCGCCCGCTGCACCGGGCTCGCATCCGGCGGCTCGGAATGCAGGACAAATGCCCGGTAGACCGGATCGGCCTCCGCCCCGTTCTCGATCCCCTTCAACCAGCGGTCCCACCAGCGAAGTGCGATCTGCAGGAACCCCACCTGTGGCCCCGGCACTGCGGTGTGCGGGTATTGGTGCACCCAGGGGCCGACCACGCCCTTGGTCGGGGCAGGGGAATGGCCCACCAGCGCCGCCACGGTGTTCATGTAGTTGTCGGCCCACCCGCCCCAGATCATCGCGGGAACCGTGTTGCGCGCCCAATCCTCACCGACCGATCCATGTTTCCAGTAGTTATCCCGTGTCTGATGCGTCGCCCAGACCGGCGCAAGCCACGGCATCGCCTCCAGCCGCCGCATCCAGTCTTCCCGCCAGTCACTGCGCAACACCGGGTCAGGCGGGCGCGAGGAATAGGACAGCATCACCGCGCCCCAGCCGAAATTCTCGCCCAGAAGGCAACCGCCCTTGAAATGGATGTCATCGGCAAACCGGTCGGTCGTCGCGCAGACGCTGACAACCGCTTTCAGGGCTGAAGGCTGGTTGTAAGCCGCCTGAAGGCAGTTGAACCCGCCCCAGCTCTTTCCCATCATGCCCACACTGCCGGTGCACCAGGGCTGCTGCGACAGCCACTCGATCACCGCCAGTGCGTCTTCCATTTCCTGCTGGCTGTATTCGTCGTCCATCAGCCCGCCGGACTCGCCGTTGCCGCGCATGTCGACCCGCACTGCGGCGTAGCCATGCCCGGCAAAATAGGGGTGCATCATCTCATCCCGGGGCAGGGTGCCATCGCGTTTGCGGTAGGGGATGTATTCCAGAATGGCCGGGACCGGGTTTGTCAGCGCATCCGTCGGCATCCAGACCCGGGCGGACAGCCGTGTTCCGTCGGGCATCGGAATGCCCATATCCTCGGTCTCGGTGACTGTTTCGGGAAACTGGGTTCGGACCGTCACACGCCACCTCGCCGATTCTCTGACCTCATCCCATATTATTCGTTCGTACAATTCAAGCGCCGCGTGCGGCAACCCTCCTCGTTCGCGTTCGTCTCCTCGTCGGAGGTGCGCAGCCAGGAGCAGCGAAGTCGACGATGAGCGCCGTTCGGAAAACGCCCCCCGCGTCCGCAATTCGTAGGAAGCCCCCTCACCAGACGATGCGGGCTTTGTGGGACGGTCGAGTGCGGTTTGCTGTGCGACGCTTCCTCGCCAGAGGAGCGTCCGATGGAACGGCCTGTGATCACCGCCCGCGCGGATCTGCTACGGCATCATCTGCCATTGGGCAAATCGCGGCTTGTGACGATGGCGTTGTTGACGGTTGGGATAATCGGGGCGCGGACAAGCGCGAGCTGGTCATGCACCGAACCAATTGGACGGCTGCACAGACGCAGGTCAACTTACCGGTGCCGGCGGTCCGCACGCGCCACAGTCGGGTGCCGCTGATTTGGACGGTGCCGGACCGCATCGCGTTGATGCAGCGCAACACCGCGATCTTCGGCAAGGACAGCATCGCGATGCTCTTGGCGGACCGTGGGTTCATCGGCGAAGACTGTAGCAACTATCTGGAAAAAAACGACATTCCTTTCCCCATCCGTGTCGCCCACAACCGCCTTGTGACTCGCGGCCTTCCGTTGCCGGGTGACGCTTGCGATCCAGATCACCCGCTACAGGCGCGGGCTGCACTGGACCGCAACCCTCGACGGCATGGCGCGCGCCCTGCACTGCGCCTCCCTCAAGCCAAAGGACGGCGACTGGTCATCACCGCCACCAACCGCGCTGGCCAAGACGCGCTGGCCACGACGCGCTGGCCACGATCCCCCGCCCCGAAAAACCCTCTGACATCTCGCAAAGTCCAACTTCCGCACCGGCTTTACGGTCTTGCGAAACGGCTTGCGATCAGAGCACCCCAAAACCCTCACCGAATGGATCAACCTTCCAAAACCCTCAAAAACGCGGGAGTGGTGAAGTGTGAAGAAATCCCTAACGTCCGCGACCAACCTGTTGAATTCACTTGTGATCCTGAAACTGTCCACCGTGGACAAATCTCCTGTTCACCCCCGCACAGCCTCCGCGCATCCAGATCGGGATGAAATTCCCACCCCCCGGCTCTACCTTCCGATCAAAGGAGACCGCCCCATGTGGAACCCGCTTCTCGACCCCTCGATCCCGATCGGCACCCAGGTCGACCAGATCGAGACTGTCATCATCCCCCGCGCCCGCGATCTTGGCGGGTTCGAGGTCCGCCGCGCGCTGCCCTCGGCCCAGCGGCAGATGGTGGGGCCGTTCATCTTCTTCGATCAGATGGGCCCGGCCGAGTTTCTGACCGGCACCGGCATCGACGTGCGCGCCCACCCCCACATCGGCCTCGGAACCGTGACCTACCTGATGCGGGGCCGCCTGCATCACCGCGACAGCCTTGGAACCGATGCCTGGATCGAACCGGGGGCGGTGAACTGGATGCTGGCGGGGCAGGGGATCACCCACTCGGAACGCACCGACGGCCCGGCACGGCGGGGCCCTCTGTCGATGTTCGGTCTGCAAACCTGGCTCGCCCTGCCGAAGGATCGTGAGGATGACCCGGCCGGGTTCGTTCATCTGGGACGCGACGCGCTGCCGGAACTGGAAGGCGAGCGGAAAGAGGTCCGCTTGATCCTCGGCCACGCCTGGGGGGAGCGGGTGGGGCTTCAGATGCCGTCCGAGGTCTTCTACGCCGACGCCCGCCTGCAACCCGGCGCGTCGATCCCGCTTCCCGACGACCACGAGGACCGCGGGGTCTACATCCTGGAAGGCGAGGTGTCCTGCGCCGGGCAGGTGTTCGAGGCCGGGCGGATGCTGGTCTTCCGTCCGGGCGACCGGGTGTCCGTGAAAGCCGGGGACAACGGCGCGCGACTGATGTTGCTCGGTGGGGCCACGATGGACGGCCCCCGCTTCATCTGGTGGAACTTCGTCGCCTCCTCCCGCGAACGGATCGACGCCGCGAAAGAAGCCTGGCGGGCGGGGGACTGGATGCATGGCCGCTTCAGCCTGCCACCGGGCGACGATGCGGAATTCATCCCCGCACCGGAACGGTGAAAAACCTGCGTCCCCCCCATTGACGCCCCGCGCGGGAGGGTCTATTTCGCCCTCCACGCGCGGTGGTAGCTCAGTTGGTTAGAGTACCGGCCTGTCACGCCGGGGGTCGCGGGTTCGAGCCCCGTCCACCGCGCCAGTTTTCCTGAAGACTGAATGCGCAGGGCTGTCCACGGTGGACAATCCTGGATTATGATTTTATTTCAATGCCTTGGTTTCGGACGTTAGATGTTTCTTAACATCTTCGATCCGGCCCTGCCGTATGACCGCGCTGGGCGGATGCGCAACAACAGCCTCGTCGGCGCCTATGCCTATGGCAACACGACCTTCGCGGTGCATGCACCAACCACAGTGACCCCCTCGGGCGGCGGCGCGCAGACCCTGGCCTATGACCTGAACGGCAACATGACCGCAGGGCTCGACGGCAAACTCATGTCCTATGATCTCGAAAACCGACCGCTGTCTGTCACCTTCGCGGGCAAGAAGACCTGCTACGTCTACGGCGCCGACGGCACCCGGCGGAAGAAGATCGAGAACTTCTCCCCCACGCAAGGATGCGACGCCCCCACCGCCTCGCAACCCGTGACGCTTTACATCGGCCAGACTGAGATCTGGAACTGGGGGCAGGGCAACGCCGAGGAGATCTTGCTCTACCCCACCCTCGCGATCCGCATTTCTCTCACCAAGAACGCGGGCGGGGCGGTGGTCACCAAGGTCTCCACCCTCCACCGCGACGCCCTCGGTTCGGTTCGCGCCGTGACCAGCGCTGCGGGCCTGAAAGCCGAACGCTCGCTCTTCCGCCCCTTCGGCGAGGAGGCCTCCACCCGGTTCGACCTGGCAACGGCGGTGGAGACGAAGGGTTTCATCGGACAGCGCATGGATGCCGACGCGGGGCTGCAATACCTGAACGCGCGCTACTACGATCCAAAGCTTGGGATGTTCATCCAGCCGGACTGGTGGGAGGTGACGAAGGCGGGGGTTGGCACGAATAGATATAGTTATTCGGCGAGCGATCCGGTGAACAGAATCGATCCAGGCGGGAATGGGTATATAAGGGAATTGATTAGCAGAATTTTCGGGTCTGGGCTAAGTGGAACGGCCCGGAAGGCTGGTGAACGTGCGCTTGAGACAGGCATGACGAAACTTCGACGCGAAGGCATAGATGCTGCATGGCGGCAGGAACAAGCGTTGGTCCGCGTGGGCGGTGGAACGGTAGGCTGGAGCAAGACGCAGCGAGAGGAACTCCTTCGGACGGGCAGAGTAAGCGGCTATAGAGGGCATCATATAAACAATGTCGCGGCACTCCCTGAACAAGCTGGCCTTGCTAACAATATTGAATTCAAGACCGTGAAAGGCCACACTGACCTTCACTCCTCAAATGGAGGCTTCGGTCAACCAACAAAAGGTCCGCATATCGATCGCGGAAAACAGTACAGAGATTTGACTGGAAAGGATCTTCCGGCTAAGACTCGCGAGAAATATACCTATAAGGAAGTGCTTGATAGTGCTGTTTCAACTGTCGACAAAGTGCTGAACAGCCACACGATGCGGTCACTGGATCTTTTCGATCCGACGACCTACTATATTGAAATAATGAGATCGAACGGATTCGATCTGTTCCAACCTCTTGATGACTATCTCGACCCTAATGCATGGATGGATCGCTGCGCAGCGAATCCGAACTGCGTGTAAGGTACGGCCTGAAGTGGAAGAGACCAATGGACCTAGACAAAGTTCGCGAAATGCTTGTCACGTGGGAGGGGCTTGATTGCAGACACTTTACTTCAGGAACTACTTACTATGGTGACCCTTCGAGAGGTATTGGAACGGGTTGGTTCCATAGATTGTTTGCGCCGCTGCCGAAGCAAGACTTGGAGAGGTTTGCCAAAGAGAACCCATACATTAGAAAGTTTCCTTTCTTCAAGGAGTTGCATGCCTTCAATGGGCTCTGCCTTTTTTATGACGCGCTTTTCCTCTTCGGTATTCACAGCGGGAAGTCGCAGGAGGCTCATGACTTGCCGTTTAACATTGTGAATGAGAACCGAGATCATTGGGGGCAGATTTCTGGGCCTACCAAAATGATAATAGGTGGCGCAAATTTTGGTTACCGTTCAGTTCGATACGTTGAGAGTGAGGATGGAGTTGTTTCAGCCCATGAGCGCGGTCAAGCCTCGACACATAGTTGGCCATGTTTCAGAGATTTTTTTGTTTCTGAGGTTGCTCGACTCTCCAAAGCCTTCAATGCGAACGGTGACCCAATAATTGACCTTGAAACCGCTCGGTATAGCTAAAGATGAATTAGCGAGCCGTAGGGTGCGCTATTTCACGCGCCTTTTCGTTGGCAAATTCGCGTCAAGGCAACCGCTTCCCGCTCCGCAAACCCTTAACATCCCCCTAACGCCCACAGCCAACCCCTTGAAATCCCTCACCTCCACTCCGATGTCCACCGTGGACACCCCGCCGAGGTCCCCTTGCGGCCCCCCACCTCCCGTGCCACCCTCTCCCCATGCCCCGCAACCCCCGCCAAGGCCTCACCACCCTCGCCACCCTCGCCGCGGTGCTCCTCCTTGACGTCCTGACCCTAACCCTCCAGACCCGGACCGCAGCCGACCTCCGCCTCCTCGCCCGCCTGACGGCCGATCTGGAAACCCAGGCCGCGAAAGACAGCCTCACCGACCGCCTCCGCACCCCCCTTGCGGCAGCCCTGACCGGCGACCCGGGTGCGACCCCGCCGTTTCCCGCTTGACGCCCCCAGCCCAACCCCTTATTTGGCCCCACAGCGCGCGGTGGTAGCTCAGTTGGTTAGAGTACCGGCCTGTCACGCCGGGGGTCGCGGGTTCGAGCCCCGTCCACCGCGCCAGCTTTTCCAGAAAGTTCAGTCCGATCGTCCACCGGCCCTTCACCACAGGTGGTTGGTCCTGTGACGATTGAGCACTTCCGCGAAACAATATTACCCGATCACGGCGGATTTCGGCATTTTACAACTGCGTGAGGCCCCCTTTCGGCAACATTCAAGCGGGTGTATTGCAATCTCAGGGCGTCAAGGCTCGCCGGGTGACAGGGATCACCGACG
>JANMGI010000005.1:0-1747 GCA_031374565.1 Paracoccaceae bacterium
GAAGCTGGTCGACACACATCCGGAAACCGCGCGGATCGGCGAAAAGAGTGGTCACGTCGCGGAAGAAAATCCCCTCATGCGGGAAGTCGACGATGGTGCGGATGTAGTCCTTGACGGTCTTCTTCATCTAGTGGTCCTTCGAGGGATAAAGCCAACGCAGCAGCTCTGCGTCCTGGTCGGCAATCATGGTCGTGACATTCGAGGTTTGCGACAAGATCGACACGCCTGCGTAGCCCGTGCCCTCAATGTCAAAGCGTGGTCCGAGAGACTGGAAAAGCTCTTCAAGGACAACCGACGACAGGTCGGCAGCCGTGATGTCCGTGGAAAACAGGATCGAGGCGTCCGTGATCTGGTCTGCGCCGTTCCACCAAAGCGTGACATACCCCACCCCCATGACGCCGGGCGCAGACGTTCCCGGCACGTCCTGCATCTGGGTCCCTTCCCTTACATCCACCGTCCGGATGCGGATGTCGGCGTCGTCTTCCGTACCCCGGGTCAGGGTCACGCCCGCGTTGACACGATTGATCGTTGCAATCGCTGCATCCAGGGCGGGAGAGATACGCTGGCCGGTGGCGGCCTCGGTGGCGCTTGTCCCGGGAAGCAAGGCGACGCGCAAGGATGGCTGCGACCACCGGACAGTCGGGCTTCGGCAGGTGCCGCCGGGAGCTGCGCCGCAGGTGGCGAGGCGGAAGAAGTCCAGATCGTCGAGAAGAGTGTCCGCGCGGACGCCGTCGAAGTCTTCGGCCTGGGCAAGACCAAAGGTCAAGGCCAGTGAGGTTGCGACGGCCAAGGCGTGACGACGGATCATGCAAACCTGCTCAGGATGGCGTCTAACTTCGCCAGAAGATCGGGGTCGCGTTTGTCTGGGGCGGTCATGATGGCGTGGGTGAGGGCGCGGTCGCAGCCGTGGGGGCAGGGCTGGCGGTCGGGGTCCAAAAGGGCGGGCAGGCGGGCGACAAGGCCCCGGGCGGCGGCGGCATTGGCCTGAACGACGGCGAACACTTGCGAGACATCGACCGCGCCGTGGCTGTCGTGCCAGCAATCGTAGTCGGTGACCATGGCGAGGGAGGCGTAGCAGATCTCGGCCTCGCGGGCGAGGCGGGCTTCGGACATGCCGGTCATGCCGATCACGTCGGCGCCCCAGGTCCGGTACATCCGGCTTTCCGCGCGGGTGGAGAACTGGGGGCCTTCCATCGACAGGTAAGTGGCGCCGGTATGGACGGTCAGGCCTTCGTCGCGGGCGGCTTGGACGGCCAGCGCGCCGAGACGGGGGCAGGTCGGGTCGGCGAGGCTGACATGGGCGACGCAGCCGGTACCGAAGAAAGACGGGGGCCGCTGGGTGGTGCGGTCGATGTACTGGTCGACGAGGACGAATTGGCCGGGTTGGTAGTCCTCCCGCAGGCTGCCCACGGCGGAGACGGCGAGGATGTCGGTGCAGCCGAGCCGCTTCAGGGCGTCGATGTTGGCGTGGTAGGGGACACTGGTCGGGGTATGAACGTGGCCGCGTCCGTGGCGGGGCAGGAAGGCGACGGGGAGGCCGGAGAGGCCGGAGAGGCGACCCACCAGAACCTCGTCCGAGGGCTTGCCCCAGGGGGTGGAAACCTTCACCCAAGATGCCCCTTCAAGGCCGTCGATCTGGTAGACCCCCGATCCTCCGATCACGCCGAGCATGGTCTGCATGGGGTCCCTTTCTGGCTGGCCGGGGGCGAGGATAGCGGGGTTGCAGGTTTGTGTCCACGGTGGACAA
>JANMGI010000029.1:0-1580 GCA_031374565.1 Paracoccaceae bacterium
CCCCCGAAACGTCTCCCGAAACGTCCCCCGAAACGTCTCTGAGCCCCGACCTTTCACCTGGCTCCAAATATCCCCGCCGGAGGCTCTTCGCCGAAGCCGGTTTGCGCGACGCGCCAGAGGCGAGACAAAAGGTCTTCGCGCGCCAGCGCTCCATTCGAAAACCGCCAGTCACAGGCGGCACGCCCGATGCAAAAGCGCCTCCCCTCCCCCTCCGTGGGAAGGGGAAGGGGGTGGGGGGCTTCCGAAGGCCCAAAATCCAAACGTTAAGAAACCCCTAACGTCCGCGACCAAACCACTGATTTCATTTGTCATTCAGCGCTTGTCCACCGTGGACACGTCAGCCCAGAAGCCGCTCCGCCAACCCCGGCAGGTCCTCGAACCGGTCCAGCAGCGCCGCCGGTCGGAACCGGCTGACCCCCGCCCCCTCCGGCCCGAAGCTGACCAGCGCGACCGGCACCCCCGCCGCCACGCCCGTCTTCGCGTCCGTCTCGGTGTCGCCGACCAGCATCGACCGCCCGACCACTCCCCCGGCCCGCTCCACCGCCGCCCGGTAGGGTAGCGGATCAGGCTTCCTGACCGGAAACGTGTCCGCCCCGACCAGCGCCCCGAAAGCATCCCGCACCCCGAGTGCTGCCAGCAAAAGCTCCGCCAACCCCTCCGGCTTGTTGGTGCAGATCGACACCGCGATCCCCGCCGCCTTCAACGCCTCCACCGCCTCCATCGCACCGGGATAAAGCCGGGTGTGGGTCGCGATCCCGCCCCTGTAGGCCTCCAGCAGCACCGGGTACCCCGCGTCCACGTCAGCCTCCGACCACTGCATCCCCAGCCGGTCATACCCCAGCCGCAGCATCGCCCGCCCGCCATGGAACGCCGTCAGCGCGTCCCGCGGCCCCAGCACCGCCTTGGGCAGCGCCGCATTCGCCGCCGCCAGCAGATCCGCCGAGGTGTCTGCCAAAGTTCCGTCCAGATCGAACACTACACAGCGCATTGCGGCATGTCTGTAACCTCTCGTGAAGCACGGCCCCTTGCCGTCCGTCGCCACCGGGGTAAAACGGGCGCCGACAGTTTGGAAGGGCAAGAATGCAGGTTTCAGTGATCGTTTTGGCCGCAGGGCAAGGCACCCGGATGAATTCCGACCTGCCGAAGGTCCTGCACCACGTTGCCGCAGCCCCCCTTCTCCACCATGCGCTTGCCACCGCGCAAAGCCTGGAACCCTCCCGCATCGTCACCGTCACCGGCCACGGGGGCGAGGCTGTCGCTGCCTCCGCCACCGCCTTCAACGAGGCCGTCGAGACGGTCATGCAGGACCCTCAGTCCGGCACCGCCCATGCCGTCGCCCAGGCCGCCCCCCTTCTTTCCGACGCGCCGGGCGAAGCCATCGTCCTTTACGCCGACACCCCCCTGATCCGCGAAGACACCCTGCGCCAGATGCTCGACGCCCGTTCACGTCACGCGGTCGTGGTCCTCGGCTTTCACGCAAGCGACCCCGGCCGCTACGGCCGCCTCCTCACGTCAGGCGACGACCTCCTCGCCATCCGCGAGTTCAAGGACGCCACGCCGGAAGAACGCGCCATCACCCT
>JANMGI010000054.1:0-1613 GCA_031374565.1 Paracoccaceae bacterium
CGAATGCCAACAGCCATGCCGACTGGTGCCAAGTTGATGGCCGCTTTAAGCTTTGCGGTCGTGGGTTGGGTTCTGGCCAACTATTACGCGATGAACGCCCCCGACTCTGCGGCGCTTGGTCCGGTCCGGGAGGTGGCGGCGCTTGTCGGGGCGATCGTGGGCTGGAAGCTCATGGGCCCCGCGGTTGGCAAAGGCTATGTCGAGGCGGCAGGGGCCGGGGTCAAGACAGCGGTGGTGCTTGCGGTCGTGGCCCTGTTCCTCTTGGGGCTGAAGGAGATGCTCGATAACTCGGTCAAGATGCGCTACGACGGCGCGCTGGATGCGATCCTCGACATCTTCCAGACCATGGTGAAACGGTCGGAAGGCCTGCTGTCGCTGGGGGTCTTCGGGACGATCCTGCTGGGCGGGATCATCGCCGGGCTTCTGACCGAAAACGCCGGACGGCGCTGGAAATAGGGTGATCCCGAGGTTGGAAGATTGGTCACCAGCGCTGCGCGCTGTTGTGACGGGCGATGCAACGGGCCCGGCGGCCGAAGACCGGATGCGGTTCTTTCACGACGCAATGGCCGAGTTGGACGGGTCTTGCGGCGGGCCTGAGGCGTTGGAACTGGCGCGTCTGGTGATGCGGGCTTTCGGACAGCTTCCGGCGGAAAGGGTGCGTCGTCGGTTGGGGTCGCTCCGCGTCGAGGCGGCAAGCCGGGTGCGGGCAGCAGATGCGCCGGTGCGCGGAGTGCGTGTCGGGTCGGGCGCGGTTGAGGCTGGGGTGCCGGTGCCATCCCACGCCGGGTTCTTTGCAGTCGACACCTGGCGGTTGCGGCATCGGCGCTTTGACGGCCGGACAAGCCCCTGGCTGACGCGCGAGGTGTTTGTCGTCGGCGATGCCGTCACGGTGCTGCCCTATGATCCGGTGCGCGACCGGGTGCTGGTGATCGAGCAGATGCGGATGGGGCCGTTTGGCCGGGGCGACCCGCTGCCGTGGCAGCTGGAGGCCATCGCGGGCCGGATCGATCCGGGCGAGAGGCCGGAAGATGCCGCGCGGCGCGAGGCGGTGGAAGAGGCCGGTCTGGTGCTGGGGGCGCTGGAGAAGGTGGCAGAATATTATCCGACGCCGGGGGCGGTGGCGGAGTATCTGTATTCCTATCTAGCACTTTGCGACCTGCCGGACGGGGTGGCGGGGGTGTTCGGCGCGGCAGAGGAGGCCGAGGACATCAAGGGGCATTTGCTGAGTTTCGACCAGTTGGTCGAGGTCATGGCTTCGGGCGAGATCGGCAATGCGCCGTTGCTCTTGACGGTGTTGTGGTTGCAAAGGGAGCGCGCGCGGCTTCAGGGGTAGGATGCGTGGGCAGATTGCCCAACCTGCGCGAGGGCCTTCATGACGGGCTTGGTGACTTTGCCATCCCCCCGGAGGGTTCGCACCCTCCGGACCTCCGCGGGATATTTGGAGAAGAGAAAGACTTTAGAGGTTCAAGCTTACCCACGCGCCGTTCCGTGCCGATGACCTGACGCAGGCGTCGACGAAGGCGACGCCTTCGAGGCCTTCCATGAGGCCCGGGAAGGTGGTGCCTTCGGGGACCGGGGTGCCGGTCTTGGCGGCGCGGATGGCGCGGGCGGCC
>JANMGI010000011.1:0-1705 GCA_031374565.1 Paracoccaceae bacterium
TTCGGCAAGGCCTACGTTCCGGATTCTCCCCGCATGTACAAGAACAAGGCCAAGAATGCTCAGGAAGCACATGAATGCATCCGGCCCACCGACATGGGCCTTGGGCCGGACAAGATCCGGGTCGAGGATGACCAGCGCAAGCTGTACGACCTGATCTGGAAGCGGACCATCGCCAGCCAGATGGCCGCAGCGCGGCTGGAACGGACGGCGGTGGATGTCGCCTCGCCCGATGGGCAGGTTGCGTTCCGGGCCAATGGCCAAGTCGTTCTTTTCGATGGCTATCTCAAGGTTTACGATCAGGGCCGCGATGACGAAGACGAAGACGAAGGCCGCCTGCCCCAGGTGATGCAGGGCGAGGCTTTGGCCAAGGGCGCGGTCACGCCCGACCAGCATTTCACCCAACCCCCGCCGCGCTATACCGAAGCGACGCTCGTGAAGCGGATGGAGGAGTTGGGGATCGGGCGACCATCCACCTATGCCTCGGTTCTGACCACCATCGTCGACCGCGAATATGTCCGGAAGGACAAGAACCGGCTTTTCCCCGAGGACAAGGGCAGGCTGGTCACGGCGTTCCTTTCAAACTTCTTCAAGCGCTATGTCGAGTATGATTTCACCGCCGACCTTGAGACGGAACTTGACGACGTCTCGGCCGGGGACCGCGACTACAAGGACGTGCTGACCCGGTTCTGGCGCGATTTCAGCGCTGCAGTGGCGGAAACGGCGGACCTGCGGATCGGCGAGGTTCTGACCAAGCTGGACGATTTCCTAGCACCCCACCTTTACCCCGCGCGGGCCGATGGCAGTGACCCGAGGGTCTGCCCGACCTGCGGCACGGGGCGGCTCCATCTGAAGACGGCGCGCTCGGGCGGGGCGTTCATCGGGTGCGGCAACTACCCGGAGTGCCGGTATACCCGGCCCTTGGCGGGGGACGCGGAGTCGGTCGCCTCGGACGGACGGATTCTGGGGCAGGATGAGAACGGGGTGGAGATCAGCCTGCGGGCAGGTCGTTTCGGCCCCTACGTCCAGCGCGGTGAGGCGACCGAGGCGCTGCCGAAACCGGACCGGGCGAGCCTGCCGAAAGGCTGGACGCCTGACGGGCTGACTTTGGAGCGGGCGCTGGCGCTGCTGTCGCTCCCCCGTGAGGTTGGCAAGCATCCAGAGGACGGGGTGCTGGTCGAGGCGGGGATCGGGCGGTTCGGGCCGTATGTGAAGCACGGGCCGGTCTATGCCAACATTCCGGAGGTGGAGGAGGTATTCTCCATCGGGATGAACCGGGCGATGGAAGTGCTGGCCCAGAAGCTGGCCGGGCGGCGGGGCAGGGCGGCGGCTCCGGGGCCTCTGCGGGTGCTGGGGCCGCATCCGGATGGGGGTGAGGTTCAGGTGATGCCCGGCAAATACGGGCCCTATGTGAAGTGGGAGAAGGTCAACGCGACCCTGCCGAAGGGGATCGAGCCGGAGGCGGTCACTCTGGAGGAAGCCCTGGTCTTGATCGCCGAGAAGGCGGGGAAGTCGGGGGGGAAGAAGAAGGCGGCTCCCAAGAAGGCGGCGGCTGTGAAGAAGGCGCCGGCGAAGAAGCCTGTAGCGAAGAAAGCCCCGGCGAAAAAGGCTGCGCCGAAGAAAAAGGCGGCTGCGGCCGAGTGAGTGTCCGAAGAAAAAGGCGGCTGCGGCCGAGTGAGTGTCCACGGTGGACATTTCTTGATTGTAT
>JANMGI010000070.1:0-1838 GCA_031374565.1 Paracoccaceae bacterium
CGGCAAGGGTCCCGAAGACCGGGTCCACGTCGCAATAGTCGCTGACGTCGTATCCCATGTCTTTCATCGGACTTTTGAAGAACGGAGACAGCCAGACCGCATCCACCCCAAGCGAGGCCAAATGCGGCAGGCGCTGGGTGATGCCGGGCAAGTCGCCGACCCCGTCGCCGTTTGAATCCTGGAACGACCGGGGATAGACCTGATAGGTCACCGCGCCACGCCACCACTCGGTCATCCCCGCCTCCACTTCCTAATCGCGTTCCGCCCTTAGCCAAGGCCCGACATCGGCAAAAGGCCAAAGCGGTTTCAGTTGGCTGTTCCAAGGATAATCCGCTGATTTGCGGCAGTTGCGCAACGATTTCATCAGGTGCTGCGTCGCATACGTCACAACGGGTGATCGTACCCATCACAATTCTCCATTTGACGCCCGCTGCACTGCGGCGCAGGTTCCGCCTTCAGACTGGAGACCGTCATGACCAAAGCCCCCCTCATCACCCCCGTCCTGATCGCCGGCTGCGTGATCCTGATGATTTCGTTTGCGGTGCGGGCCAGCTTCGGGGTGTTCCAGATCCCCATCGCGACAGAGTTCGGCTGGCTGCGGTCCGACTTCTCGCTCGCCATCGCGATCCAGAACCTCGCCTGGGGCATCGGGCAACCGATCTTCGGGGCGCTGGCCGAACGCTTCGGCGACCGCAAGGCGATCATCGCGGGTGCTTTGCTGTATGCCGCAGGGCTTGTGCTGTCGTCCTATGCGGTCACGCCCGGGGAGCATCAGCTGCTGGCGATCCTGATCGGCTTTGGCATCGCGGGGACCGGGTTCGGCGTCATCCTGGCCATTGTCGGTCGCGCCTCCAGCCCGGAAAACCGGTCGATGGCACTGGGCGTTGCCACGGCGGCAGGGTCCGCCGGGCAGGTGTTCGGGGCACCCACGGCAGAGATCCTTTTGCAGACCTACCACTGGCAGACGGTCTTCGTGATCTTCGCCGTGGTGATCCTTGCCACTCTTGCCGCGCTCCCGTTCCTGCGCAGCCCGCAGATGGCGTCCAAACAAGAGCTGGAGGAAAGCCTGGGCACCGTTCTTGTCCGCGCCTTCAAGGACCCAACCTACACGCTTATCTTCCTCGGGTTCTTTTCCTGCGGTTATCAGCTGGCCTTCATCACCGCCCACTTCCCGGCCTTCGTGACCGAGCTTTGCTCGCCCATCGACGCGGGGTCCACCTTGGCGGGTCTGGGGATCACGACGACCTCGGCCCTTGGCGCGGTCTCCATCGCGGTGATCGGGCTCTTCAACATCGTCGGCACGCTGACGGCGGGGTATCTGGGCAAGCGCTACACCAAGAAATACCTCTTGTTCTGGATCTATGTCGGGCGGACCATCGCGGCGGCGGCCTTTATCCTGATGCCGATCACCCCGACCTCGGTGCTGGTTTTCTCTGCCGTCATGGGATCGTTGTGGCTGGCAACAGTGCCGCTGACCTCGGGCCTCGTCGCGCATATCTACGGCATCCGCTACATGGGCACGCTGTATGGCGTGGTGTTCCTGTCCCACCAGATCGGCGGGTTCCTGGGCGTCTGGTTGGGCGGCAAAATGTATGACCTGAACGGCAGCTACACGCTGGTCTGGTGGATCGGCGTCGGGGTCGGAGCGTTCAGCGCCATCGTCCACCTGCCGATCCGCGAGCGGGTGATGCCCGTGGGCCAGCCCGCCTAGTAATCTGCGGGCTGGACGATCAGCACCTCAAGATCACGGTCGGGGGCGTAGTTGGTCTTCTCGACCACAAAGGTCGTGGGGCCAGTCTTCTTCACGCCATCAGCGCAAAGCGAGACGATGTTCTTCG
>JANMGI010000012.1:0-3618 GCA_031374565.1 Paracoccaceae bacterium
AGGGCAGCCCACCCCGGGAACCTTCGGCGGGCCAATGCGCGGGCGACGGGGATCGCCAGAAGCGTGGAAATGCCAGCGGAGAGGGCGGCCTGCGTGACGGTAAACCGCACAGCGCTCCAGTCCGCCGGTCCAAGCGATAGCCCCGCCCCCCTGACTGCCACCGCAGCAAGGGGGGCGGCGACCAGCGCCAGCAGCATCACTGCCAGCGCCGGTGCAGCAAGGGTCAGCGGGCGAGCGCGGCTTGCCATTCGGCCAATGCCGGGTCGCGTGCAGCCTGTGCATCCGCCGGCGACATCAGCAACGACTTCGCCGGACGGAACGTGTCGAAGCCTTGCGGAAGACCCGCAGCAGGGGTGACGGCGGGATACATCCAGTTGGTCTGCGGGATCGCCGACTGGAAGGCATCGGTCAGCATGAAATCGAGGAATTTGTCCGCCAATTCGGGCTGGTCGGTCGCGGCCAGTTTTCCGGCAACCTCGATCTGCATGTAATGGCCTTCGTCGAAAAGAGCGGCACCCTTGGTGTCATCGCTTTCTGCGATCAGGTGATAGGCCGGGCTGGTGGTGTAGGACAGTACCATGTCCGCCTCGCCTTCGGTGAAAAGGCCGTAGGCCTCGGACCAGCCGGGGGTGACAGTGACGATGTTGTCGGCAAGGCCGGTCCAGATATCGGTCGCCTTTTCGCCATAGGCGGCCTTCACCCACAAAAGGAGGCCAAGACCGGGAGTGGAGGAGCGAGGGTCCTGGATCACGATCTTCAGGTCAGAGGCGGCAAGTTGTTCGAAGGTTTTCGGGACGTCGGTGACGACGGTCTTGTCATACACGAAAGCAAACCAGCCCCAGTCGAAGGGCAGGAACAGCGGATCGGCAGCATCGACCGGAAGGTCGAGCTTGGGGCTTTTCCCGTGCGGCGCGAAGAGTTGCGTTGCCGCAGCTGCTGCGGTGAGGCTGGTGTCGAGACCAAGGACCACGTCGGCGTCAGAGGCCGCACCTTCCAGCTGAATACGGGCGAGAAGCGCCGCACCATCCCCCGCCGGGATGAATTGCAGGTCGCAGGCGCAGGTCGCCTCGAAGGCCTTTTCGATAGCCGGGCCGGGGCCCCATTCCGAGGTGAAGCTGTCATAGGTCAGCACGGTAAGGACAGGCGTTTCGGCCAGCGCGGGGGTCGCGATGGCAAGAAGGCCCGCAGCAAGGAGGTATTTTTGCATGTCGTTCTCCAAGTTGCGACGGATTGGTCGGGGATGGAGAAACCCATGCACCTTCCCTCCGCCGGTATGATCCGGTTCAGGTTCGACGGGTTCGCTTTCGCATCTCAGCCTTTTGAGGGGCTCCCCGAGGTGAGGGGGAACATAAGGGAAAGTGCCGGGGGTGCAAGGGGGTTGATGACGCCCCAACCGTTGCGCCTGGGGCGGGCGTTATCCCCTCACCCTCCCCTCTCCCCCTGGGGGAGAGGGGAGGCCTGTTGCAGGCTGTAGCTTCTGGGTCCGGTTGTGGCGCTTGCGAAACGTTCAAATGCCTCCGGCGGGGATATTTGGCCCGTGTGAAAGCTACTCGCGGCGGAGATAGAGAGTGCCGTTCGGCTCACCGTTCATGTCTTCGGTGAAGCCGAGTTCGGCAAGGGCAGGGATGAGTCTCTGGCGGGCAGCGGTGACTTCGGAAGGGTCGAGGAAGGGGATCAGGATGCGCTGGACGCTGGCAAGGACTTCCGCGTTGAAGGCATCGCCGGGAAGGAGAGGGCCGGAGAGGCGGAGGACCTCGGGGCGTGTGTCAGCGAGAAGGCGGTGCAGTCCTGACCAGACGCCATCGGGATTGAGTGTCACCTGCGACCAGGCGATGCCGGTGGGGTCGGGAAAGTTCAGCGCGGCGATCCGGCGGGAGAGGGTCAGAAGCGAGGGGCGTTCTTCGTGGATCGTCACTTGCAGGTCGGGGGTAGCCGCCTTGGCGCGAAGCGCAACGAAACCGATGCCGCAGTCAAGGTCGAGAAGCCGGGTGCAGCCCGTGAGGAAGCCCGCGATGTTGCGGGCGTGGCGACGGTCGAACTTGCCGGACTTCAGCACTTCCATCGTGGCAGCGGTGAAGACACGCGGGTCCAGCGGGATTTTCAGAGACTGGTTTTCCACCAGTTCCAGCGGGATGTCGGCGGACAGGTCAGCCGACCCGGAGACGTATGGCGAGGCGAAGGGTGAGCCCCAGCCGGGCGGCGGCGGGGTGCGGCGGTCTTCCTTTGCTTGCGCGTTGCGGCGCTGTTCCAGCTTGGTCTGGACGGCTTTCACTGCCTCGGGGTCGCGTGCCTTTGGCGGCTTCGCGACCACCTGGCTGATCGGCACGTCCGAGGCGGCGACCAGATTCTGCACGTAGGCCTGATAGTCGGGGGACTGCTGGTATTCTGCCAGACGCGCCTCAGCGCTTGCATGGGCGGCGTCGTGCAGGCGGCGGACTGCGTCGTCTTCCAGCAGCATGGCCATGATTTCGGCACGGCGGGCGCGGTGGCGGAAGATGCGGGTATCTTCGACCTCGTTCCTATCCTGCAAAGACCAGTAGTCCGAGTTGTACTTGTCCTTCTTCAGGTTCGCGTTGCCACGGAACTTGCGCAGCGAATAGGCACCCATCGACTTGATGGCATAGTGGTTGATCTGCGCCCAGTCGTAACCCACGGTGCGCCGGATCGACCGCCAGCCCCGGAACTTGAACCAGTCCTCCAGCGGGCGGCCGGAACCGTTCACCCACAGAAGCGTGTCGGGATAATCGGTCTCCTTGAACTGCGACTTGATGATCGGGCGGTGCATTCCCAGCCGCAAGTGCTTGGCGTCGAACTTGAGCATTGTCTTGGTGCCCCAGCCCTTGTTCCAGAACTCGGGTGCGGCGCGGGTGAACTGGTCGGTGATGGGCGCGCGGGACCAGTCGCGGATACCGGAGGACCCGAAGATGCGCCAGGTCAGCACGATGGCGTTGGCGTTCATCGCGGTCAGATCGGCGACAAGGCCGTCCAGCGTGCCGGAGGGGTGGTTGATGCACAGGAACTCGTCTGCATCAAGGACAAGAACCCAGTCGGAGTTGATGATCAACTCTTCTTCGCCCGCGCTTTTCAGCATCGAAGGGTGGGGTTTCATGCCTTCGGGGATCAGATTTTCGCGGTGGTGGACGCCGATGTCCAGCGCCTCCAGCCGTTTAAGGAGGTCATCAGTGCCGTCCGAGCAGTCGTTGGTATAGACCATCAGATCGGTGAAGCCGACTGCAAGGTGGTGGGCGACCCATTCCACCACGGTCGGGCCTTCGTCCTTCATGGTCGAGAGGGCGACGAGGCTGCCGTGGGGGCTGGTCTGCCTTAGATGCGTCATTCTTCCAGCGCGGCGGTGGGGTCGATTTCCAGATGCTCACACATCCGGGCGATGTAGCTGCCTTTGAGCGGAGGGTTCTTCCGCCACCAGGGCCGGGCTGCGTTGGTGTAGATATGGACCGACAGGGTGGCGTCGGTGATATGGCCTTCGACATTGGAATGCGGGTCGTAGAACACGTCGTTCAGCTGGAAGGGCACCGGGTAGAGGGTGTCGGCGGTCATTGCCTTGTCGATGTCGCCGGTCGCTTGCGCGAAATGCGTGAAGGCCTGGGGGCCAAAGGC
>JANMGI010000088.1:0-2043 GCA_031374565.1 Paracoccaceae bacterium
GACTTTGGCCGAAGACCGGCTGATGGTACTGAATGGCACCCGCGAGGGGCTGTTCAACGCCTGCATCGCGCTGTGCCCCGAGACGAAGGCCGGGAAGAAGCCGGTCGTCCTGATGCCGAACCCGTTCTATCAGGTCTATGCGGTGGCCGCCCTGACTGTGGGGGCGGAACCCGTCTATGTGCCTGCGACAGCCGCGACGGGCTTCCTGCCGGACTACGGCAGCCTGCCTGCCGAGGTTCTGGACAGGGTGGCGCTGGCCTATATCTGTTCACCCGCGAACCCTCAGGGGGCGGTGGCGTCGAAGGACTATCTGGCGGACCTCCTCGCGCTGGCCGAGAAGCATGACTTCAAGGTGCTGGCGGACGAGTGCTATTCGGAGATCTGGCGTGAGACGCCGCCTCCCGGTCTCTTGCAGGTTGCCGCGCAACAAGGCGCGGACCCGGAGCGGGCGCTGGTGTTCCATTCGCTGTCCAAGCGGTCGAACCTGCCGGGCTTGCGGTCGGGGTTTGTCGCGGCGGGGCCGCAGTCCATGCTACGCATCCGGCAGTTGCGGGCTTTTGCGGGTGCTCCATTGCCCCTGCCTTTGCAGCGTGTGGCCGAGGCGTGCTGGCAGGACGAAGGGCATGTCGATGCCTCCCGCGCGCTTTATCAGCAGAAGTTCCGCGATGCGGACGGGATATTTGCCGGGCTTCAGGGCTATCAGGCCCCCGGTGGCGGCTTCTTCTTGTGGCTTCCGGTGGAAGACGGCGAAGAGGCAGCGTTGAGATTGTGGCGCGAGACGGGGGTGCGGGTGCTGCCCGGCGGATACCTCTCGCGGGACGCTGGGGGCCAGAACCCTGGCCGCGGATATATCCGGGTGGCGCTGGTCGCACCCCAAGAAGAAACCTACCGCGGGCTGACACTGCTCCGCGACTGTATCTATGGGTAAGTGAGGGACGAATGGCTTCCTATCAGGCACGGCAGCGCGATCCGCTTCTGGATCAGGGCACACAGGCGATGCTGGAACGTCGGGGGCGCGAGCTTCTGGGGCTGGTCCTTTTGCTGGTGGCCTTCGGGTTTACGCTGATGCTGTGGAGCTATTCGCCGGAAGACCCGGGCTGGATGGTCGCGACGGAAGAACCGGCGCAGAACATCTTCGGGCGTTTCGGGGCGGCGCTGGCATCCACCCTGATCATCCTGATCGGCAAGGGTGCCTGGACGATCCCGCTGATCTTTGGGGCCTGGGGTGCGCGCTTCATGCTGCATCAGGGCGGTGAGCGGTCGATTGGCCGGGTGGTGTTCGCGGTGATCGCGGTGGCCTTCGCGGCGGTGCATTGTGCGACGCTGGTGCCCGGCGACAGCTGGACGCATACATTCGGGCTGGGCGGTTTGTTCGGCGATACCGTCACCGGGTCCTTGATCGGGGTCATTCCGGGATCGGCGGGATTCGGACTGAAGTTCCTGTCACTGCTGACTTTCGCGGGCCTGATCGTGATGATGCTTTTCGTCACCGGCTTTGACGTGGAGGAATTGAAGGCGATCAAGCGCTTTCTGCTTCTGGGGTCGGTCATAGGATATGCGGCCCTGCGGCAAGGGCTGGGCTATGGCGCGCGGGGTGCGCTAAGCGGGGCCGCGGCCTTGCAGGATCGGGCACGGGCGCGCCAGGCCAATGCGGCGACGGCGCGCTATGAGCCGCCGGTCGCGATGGGACAAAGCGGGCAGGCAGTGCGCCGGATGATGCCGCCCGTTACGGGCGCAAGCCTTGCGCCCGAACCGCTGCGCGCGGCTCCCACGCGGGCGATGCCTGCCACGCTGCGGCCGGAACCGCGCTATCCGGTGGCAGAGCCGGACTATGCCCCCGCCCCGGTCAAGGAGAAGCTGGGCCTGCTGGAGCGTCTGAGACGCAAGGCCCAACCCGAGCCGGAACCCGAACTGATCGAGCTGGAGCCGACCTGGGACGCGTCGATGCCGCTGGAAGACCGGATCAAGGCGCGAATCTCCGACGTGATCCGCACCCGCGTGCAGCGCAGCCCGGATTTCCCGGTGGCCCCGCCGCCCTTGCCG
>JANMGI010000093.1:0-1655 GCA_031374565.1 Paracoccaceae bacterium
TGAACCGACGATCATCGACTGTCCGTCGCCGGACCTGACCATCGTGGATACGGAACTGTTCGGGCCGGTGCTTTCGGTCCTGCGGTTCAGGGACGAGGCGGAGGCCGTGGCGCTGGCGAACCGCTCGCAGCACGGGCTGGCGGCGGGCGTCTTCACCCTGAATGGCGCGCGGCAGATGAGGGTGGCGAAGGCCATTCGCGCCGGGATCGTCTGGGTCAACACCTACCGCGCCGTGTCGCCCATCGCGGCCTTCGGTGGCGTCAAGGGTTCCGGCTACGGGCGCGAGAGCGGCTTTCAGGCCATGTACGACTACACCCGGCCCAAGACGATTTGGGTCAACACCTCATCCGAGCCCATCGCCAATCCCTTCGTGATGCGCTGATTTAAGGAGACGACCATGAAATTTCATCTGGCGATCAACATGGAGCGGATCGACGACACGCTGTCCATGAAGGACGTGGCCAAGCACACGCTGGAGATGGTGCAGATGGCTGACCAAGGCGGATTTCGCATCGCCTGGGCGGCAGAGCATCACGCGCTGGAGATGACCATCGCGCCGAACCCGTTTTCGATCTTGACCTGGTGGGCGGAGCATACCAACGACATCCGGCTTGGCACGGCAGTGATCGCAGCACCCTACTGGCACCCGATCAAGGCGGCGGGGGAGGCGGCGTTCGTCGACCTGATCTCGGGCGGGCGGCTGGAGTTCGGCATCGGTTCGGGCGCCTATCAGCGCGAGTTCGACCGGATGCGGCCGGGGCTGAAGCAGACAGACGCCTGGCGGTATATGCAGGAAATGCTGCCGGTGATCCGGGCGCTGTGGCAGGGCGACTATGCCCACGAGGGGGAACACTGGTCCTTCCCGGCCTCCACCTCTTGCCCGAAGCCAGTGCAAGAGGAGGTCCCGGTCTGGGTCGCGGCGCGGGCTCCGATCACCTATGATTATGCGGTCAAGCACGGCTGCAACATCCAGTCCTGGCCCCTGACCCGCGACATGGGCGAAGCGCAGGCCTACATGGACCGCCTAAACGAAGCGGTTGCGAACAACCCCGGATCGAAGCGCCCGGTGATGGCGATGATGCGGCACACGGCGCTGTATGACCGGAAGGAGGACTGGATGGTTCCGGGTCGCGCCGCGCAGCGGCAGTTGTCGCAATTCGAGAACCTGTTCAAGAACATGGGCGATGTGGCGAACGGCTTTCCGAAGGCAATTCCGTTGGATCAGCTGGGCAACCGGGCGGAATATGACCCGGAGATGCTGAGCCGGAACCTGATGTTCGGCACGCCAGATGAAGTGATTGCGAAGCTGAAAGAGTATGAGAAGATCGGGGTGGATGAGTTCATCTACTATGCGTCGTTGGGCCTTGGGCTGAAAGAGCAGAAGCGGTCAATGGAACTGTTCTGCAAGGAAGTGATCCCGGCCTTTGCGTGAGTGCTGATGGCGCATGGAAGGAGCTCCCCTCCCCTCGTGGGAGGGGTTGGGGTAGGGGGTTCGTTCATGCGCCGAAGCTCCCCGCCCTCTCCCTCTCCACGAAAAGGAGGGAAGCGCTCCGATGCCACTTCCCTGCGATTTCGGTCAGCTGCGGGCTTCGCGCACGGCGCGGGCCGTGCGCTGTTGCAGGGTCTCCAGATAGCCGGTCAGCGTGCCGGGCCAG
>JANMGI010000099.1:0-1520 GCA_031374565.1 Paracoccaceae bacterium
ATGGGTGCCCTCCTCGACCACGTGGCCCTGGTCCAGCACGATGATCTTGCTGGCCCCCTTCACCGTCGACAGCCGGTGCGCAATGACCAGCGTTGTGCGTCCCGACTGCGCCTTGGACAGGGCGGCGGACACGGCGGCCTCGGTCCGGGTGTCAAGGGCAGAGGTCGCCTCGTCCAGAAGCAGAACGGGTGCGTCCGCCAAAAGCGCGCGGGCGATGGCAACCCGCTGACGCTGACCGCCAGAAAGCGCCGAGCCGCGCGTTCCCGCAGGCGTGTCCAGACCCAGCGGCATCGGATCGACGAAGGCCGCAACTTCGGCATCCTGCAACACCTGCGCCAGCCGCGCCGGGTCACGGTCGGTCCGGCCCAGCAGCAGGTTCTCGCGCAGGGTTTCGTCAAACAATGCCGCATCCTGGCTGACCGAGGCCAGGAGCGCCCGCTGATCGTAAAGGCTAAGGTCCTGCACATCGACGCCGCCGATCAGGATGCGCCCCGCCTTTGGTTCGATCATGGCCGAGATCAGCTGGAACACGGTCGACTTGCCCGCGCCGGAACTGCCAACCAGTGCCGTGACCTTTCCGGCCTCTGCCGTGAAGCTAAGACCCTTCAGGACCGGTCGGTCAGGATAGGTGAATTTGACGTCCTCGAACCGGATCTCCGGCGCGCCGGGGGCAGGGTGGCTGCGGCTGACCTTGGGCCGGGTGCCGGAAGGCTGGGTGTCAAATAGGGTGAAAACCCGCTCCAGACTGGCTTCGGCCACCTGCCATTGCCCCGCAAGATCACTCAGGCGGCGGATCGGCTGAAAGGTCAGCGCCATCGCGGTGAAGAACGACATGAACTCACCCGTCGTGCGGCCGCCTGACGCAACTTCGCTGCCTCCCAGCATCAGGACGGCGAAGAACCCGATCCCGGTGATCACATCGACCAGCGCCGGCATCGCCGCGCGCGCAAGGGCGGTCTTTTCTTCGGCCCGGACGATGGTGGTGATGATGCGCTGGAAGCGGCTGGTCTGGTAGTCTTCCATCCGGTTCAGCTTGACGGCCTGGATGCCGTGAAAGATCTCGTCCATCCGGGTCACGCGCAGTCCCGCCTGCTCGCGGGTCAGGATCGCTTTTCGCCGCAGATAGCGCCGCAGGAAAAAAGCCGGCAAAAGCAGAAGCGGCGCCCCAACCAGCGCGGCAGCAGTCCAGAGCGGGTCGATGCTGATGGCAACGATGAACAGCCCGATCAGCGAAACAAGGTCGCGACCGACCCCGCCGATCACCAGAACCGCCGCCCCTTGGGCCGCCATCGTGTCGCCCTGAACCCTCTCGATCAGCGCGCCGGGCGGATGCGTCTGGTAAAAGCTTGCGTCCAGCGTCAAGAGGTGGCGCAAAAGGTCGACCTGCATGGCCCCGGCGGCGCGCTGGTTGACCCGGGACAAAAGCCAGCGTCCGATGATCGCTGTCATGGCGCGGATCAGAAACAGCGCCAGAATTCCCCCTCCAACCCAGACCAGCGCCCCCGAACCGCCCGGCGCGA
>JANMGI010000100.1:0-1786 GCA_031374565.1 Paracoccaceae bacterium
AACGCTGGGCCTGGCCCGAGGGCTACACCCAGCGCCAAGGCCCCGGCTTCCGCGTCGTCGCCATCGATTACGGCGCCAAGCGCAACATCCTGCGATGTCTTGCCTCGGTCGGCTGCGAGGTCACGGTGCTGCCCGCCACCGCCACCGCCGAAGACGTGCTGGCCCTCAACCCCGAGGGTGTGTTCCTGTCGAACGGCCCCGGCGACCCCGCGGCGACAGGCGCTTATGCCGTCCCGATGATCCAGGGCGTCCTGGCAAAGAACCTGCCGCTCTTCGGCATCTGTCTTGGCCACCAGATGCTCGCTCTCGCCCTTGGGGCCAAGACCCGCAAGATGAACCACGGTCACCACGGAGCGAACCATCCCGTCAAGGATCTGACCACCGGCAAGGTCGAAATCACCTCGATGAACCACGGCTTCACCGTCGACGCCGACACCTTGCCCAAGGGCGTGTCGGAAACGCACGTCAGCCTGTTCGACGGCACCAACTGCGGCATCGCGGTCACCGGAAAGCCGGTCTATTCCGTCCAGTATCACCCCGAAGCCTCGCCCGGACCGCAGGACAGCTTCTACCTGTTCGAGCGTTTCGCCGAAGCGATGAAGTCCCGCCGCGCGGCCTGAGGGCTCGACGATTGGCGTTAACGGCCTGTTAACCCCCCGCGCGCAAGGTAGGCAAGTCAGCGCAGGGGACCGGTATGGGTGCCGCCGAACGGATTTTTGACGATGTTTCCGCCGCGCCCCGCAGCGGACCGCGCAAGTTTGCCGTCGGCGCCTCGCTTCTGCGCGCCGGTGTGGTCCCGTCCGAAGACATGCTGACCGCCCTGTCGCATCAGGGCCGTGAAGCCGGCCGTTTGCCCGATGTCCTGCGCGCCCGTGGTCTGGTGGTCGAACGTGACCTTCTGGGCGTCGATGCCCGGAACTGGGGCATCCGGCTGGTCGATCTTGACACCTGCCTGCCCGATCCCCGGCTGATTGATGCGGTCGGCGTGCAGGATTGCCTGCGCCATGGCCTCGTGCCCTGGCAAAAGGTTGGCGATGTCACAATCGTCGCCACCTCCCGTCCCGAAGAATTCCGCCGCCTCCGCCCGATGCTTGAGGCCCGCCTTGGCCCGGTCGCGGCGGGACTTGCCTCGGCCCGCGCGATCCTTGCCGCGATCCATGCGCGGCGCGGTGAGATGCTGGCCCGCGCCGCCGAAACCCGCGTTGCCCCCGCCGAAAGCTGCCGCAACTGGCCGCGTCTGCACCAGTCGCCTGTCGCAATGACGGTCCTCGCCAGCCTCTTCGTGTCTCTGCTGCTGGCCCCTCTGGCCACCGGCCTTGCGGCCCTCGGCTTTGCCGTGGTCTCGCTGGCCGCCATCGTGGCGCTGAAGATCGCCGCCACCATCGCCGCCCTGCGCGCCCCCGCGCCGGGTCCGCTGCCCGCCAGCAACGCAATTCCCCCAGTCGTGTCGATCATCGTGGCCCTCTATAACGAGGCGGACATTGCCCCCCGCCTTGTCCGCCGCCTGGCCCGGCTGGAGTATCCGGCCGAGCTTCTGGATGTCATTCTCGCGGTGGAGGAGGAGGATCACATCACCCTCGACGCTTTGGCGAATGCCGAACTGCCGCCCTGGATGCGCGTCGTCATCGTGCCCGAAGGTCAGGTGAAGACCAAACCCCGCGCGCTGAACCATGCCCTTGACCATGCCCGCGGCGCGATCATCGGGGTCTACGACGCAGTAGATGCCCCCGTTCCCGATCAGTTGCAGAAGGTCGTCGAACGCTTCCAGCGCTCGGGTCCTGAGGTT
>JANMGI010000154.1:0-1519 GCA_031374565.1 Paracoccaceae bacterium
ACGCAGGCCCCTGCGACCTCGTTCGAATTGAACCCGACCAGCACCGGCCTTGCCCCTTCCGGCTTTGGCAGGATCCGCAGCCAGGCTTCGGTCACCACCCCAAGCTGGCCTTCCGATCCGCAGACGACCCCCAGCAAATCAATGCCGGAAGGCTCTCCCCACGGGCCGCCCAAAGTCACCACCGTGCCATCCATCTTCACCAGTGTGACGCCGAGAAGGTTGTTCGTCGTCACCCCGTATTTCAGGCAATGCGCCCCGCCCGAGTTCATCGCGATGTTCCCGGCAATCGCACAGGCCAGTTGGCTGGACGGGTCGGGGGCGTAGAAGAACCCCTCCGCCTCAACCGCGCCCGAGACGGACAGGTTCGTGCGCCCCGATTGCACCCGGATGAAGCGGTTGTCGTAGTCCGTCTCGATCACCGCATTCATCCGCGCGACGCCAAGGATCACGCTGTCGGCTGTCGGCATTGCCCCGCCTGCCAGGCTGGTGCCCGACCCGCGCGGGACCACGGGCACGCCCTCCTGCCAGCAGACGCGCAGCACGGCAGCGACCTCATCTGTCGTGCGCGGCAGCACGGCGGCAAGGGGCGGGCAGCGGTAGGCTGTCAGCGCGTCGCATTCGTAGACCCGCAGTTCTTCGGGCGCGTCGATCACGGCGTCAGCGGGCAGAACGGCGCGCAGGCGGGCAACGATCCGGCCCTTGCGCGCTATGACCGTTGGGTCAGGTCTTGGCATATCCATGGCAAACCCCGCTTGACTGGTAAACAAATATAACCAATCTGCCCGCCTGACAAGTGAAAACCCCGTCCGTGCAACTTGCCCTGCACCCTTGGTCGCCAGTTTTGTCGAAAGACAGTCGCCGGTTAAGACACTAGAGTCTCTTCAGCGCCTCTTCCTGCGTCGGACCAACTTCAGGCTTGCCACATGACGATGAACCTTGGCGCGATCCCCCTGTTTGATTTGGCCATGATCGGGCTTCTAGTCCTGGCCTGGCTGGTCTCGGGCTGGTTCAGCGAGCATCCCCCTGCTGCGCTCCCCTCGGTTTCGTGGCTGATGGAGGAATATCGCCGCGACTGGATGAAGATCTTCGTCACCCGCCAGCCCCGCATCTTCGACGCCACACTGATCGACAGCTTGCGGCAGGGCACGGCTTTCTTCGCCTCGGCCTGCATGATTGCCATCGGCGGCGGGATCGCGGTGATCGGGAACGCGGCCGTGGTGCAGCGGATTGCGGACGAACTGCCGATCAATGGCACCGGCCCGGACATCGCGGTGAAGATGCTGCCGGTGATTGCGTTTCTGGCCAACGCGCTTTTGAAATTCGTCTGGGCGCATCGGTTGTTCGGCTACTGCTCGATCCTGATGGCTGCGGTCCCGAATGACCCCGACGATCCCCTCGCATTCCACCGGGCAGGTCAGGCGGCCGAGATCAACATCACGGCGGCGAAAAGCTTCAACCGTGGGCTTCGCTCTATCTATTACGCGCTGGCAGCGATTGGCTGGCTTCTTGGGCCATGGGG
>JANMGI010000201.1:0-6945 GCA_031374565.1 Paracoccaceae bacterium
GAACGACCAGAAGGCCATCAAGAAGGCCTATGAGATGATCTGGTCGATCGTGGCGGAACCCGAAGATGGCAAGATCTACACCGGCAAGGTGGTGAAACTGGTCGACTTCGGTGCCTTCGTGAACTTCTTCGGCAAGCGCGACGGTCTGGTGCACGTGTCCCAGATCGCCAACAAGCGCCTGAACCACCCGAATGAGCTTCTCAAGGAAGGCCAGGAGGTCAAGGTCAAGCTTCTGGGCTTCGACGACCGCGGCAAGGTGCGCCTTGGCATGAAGATGGTCGATCAGGAAACTGGCGAAGAGATCACGGAAGCGAAGGCTGAAGCCGAGGGCTGAGGGTTTTTACATCCAGAGTAACGAAGGCCCCGTGGGAAACCTCGGGGCCTTTTGCTTTCAGAACCGTATGCAGTAGCGCCCGCGCGCGCGGCCTTCGGACAGCGCGACGAGCGCTTCGGTCACGTCGTCCAGCATGATGGTCTCGATCTCGGCCTGCAACGGGACTTGCGCATGCAGGTCCAACAGCGCTCGCATCTGGTCGCGGGTTCCGACCGAAGTGCCAGTGAGGGAAATACCCGTCCAAGTCAGCCATTCCTGCGACAGCGGCACCGGGTCAGACACCATTGCAGCGGCGACGATCCGGCCAAGGGGCCGGGTCGCAGCGCGCATCGCGTCCCACGTCCGTGTGGTTGGCGCAAAATTGATGGTGGCATGGGCGCGAAGGTCCTGCGGCCAGTTTTCCGCCAGGTCGGGCGTCGCAAGCCGGGTTTCGCAAGCACCGTGGCGCGCGGCAATGGCCAGTTTGACGGGGTCACGGTCAACTGCCACGACCCTTGCCCCACGCCGGGCTGCAAGCTGCACGGCATAAAGGCCCAGGCCACCACAGCCGAAAATCGCGCAAGTCTCGCCATGTGCGAGCCGCGCGCGCTCCAGCGCGCCGAATGCGGTCAATCCGGCGCACATCAGAGGGGCCAGTTCGGTGGCGTCGGTGGCTGGAAGCCGCACGGCGAAAGCGGCCTTCGCGATCACGCATTCGGCGAAAGTGCCCGGCACGTGGTAGCCATGTGCACGCTGGTCGGGGCAGAAGGATTCGTGTCCGGAAAGGCAAGGCTCACATGCACCGCAGGTGTCGTGAATCCAGGCGGCTCCGGCCCTTTCGCCAATGGCCCAGTCCGTCACGCCGGGGCCGGTGGCCGCGACGACACCCACGCCCTCATGCCCCAGAATGTACGGGTCGGGCGGGGGAGAGGCCGTGCTCTCGCCCTGCCAGACATGCACATCGCTGTGACAGACGCCACTTGCTTCAAGCCGGATCAGGATCTCACCGGGTCCTGGTTTTGGCACAGCCAGGCGGACCAACTGCAGGGGCTGGCCGTAACCCGCAATCACCGCAGCGCGCATGGTTTTCATTCAGAGGCCAATGGCCGCCTTGACCACGGGCAAGCCTGGCTGACCGTCAAGCGTCGTCACGTCCTTGAGCCAGGCGTCCAGAAGCTCGGGCCGGGCCGCGATCATCGCTTTGGCGGCATCGGGCGCAGCCATGCCGTCGCCCATGATCTTCTGCATGCCCAGGTTTTCGTAGTCGAGATCAAAGGCAAGCTGCGAAAAGAACTTCGCGACATTCGGACATTCGCCGGCATAGCCCTTGCGTGACAGGGTGTGCACCGTCGCACCACCGAAGTTCGGGCCAAACTCGATGTCGCCACCTTCAAGATAGGTCAGTTCATAATTCAGGTTCATCGGGTGCGGCTCCCAACCAAGAAAGGCGACCCACTCTTGTTTTGGATACATCCGTCCTACTTGCGTCAGCATCCCCGCCTCGGAGGACTCGACAATTTCCCACTCGCCCAACCCGTGCCGGTTCTCGGCGACCATGTCGAGCAGTGGCTGGTTGGATCCGGGTTCGATGGCGTAAATCTTGCCGCCGAACTTGTCAGTATGCGCGGCAAGATCGGCGAAGCTTTTCACGCCTGCGTCGGCGACATACTTCGGCACCGCGAGTGTGAACTTTGCTCCATCAAGGTTTTTTCCCAGTTCCTCGACCGAGCCGTCGTCGAAGAACTCCTTGTACTGTTCGTTCTGCACCGGGCGCCAGTTTCCCTGGAAGATGTCCATCTCTCCGGACCGCAGCGACACATAGCTGACATCAAGACCAAGAAGCGTCTGGCTTGGCTGGTAGCCAAGGGCGGACAAGATCAGTTCGGCGGTGGTATTGGTCAGCACAATGTCGGTCCAGCCAAGATCAGCCATTCGAACCGCTGCACAGCTTGCAGGATCGGCGGCGAAACCGGGGGCGGCAAGAAGGGTCGTCGTCAGGGCAATCGCCCGGATCGTGGTCTGCATGTCAGTCCTCCCGATTGTTTTCCAGAAGGCTGAACCGTCCATCCCTGTTCGTCAATAAAAAAAATTGTATGTCCATTCAGTTTCTTGTCCTGCTACGTTAGGCCATGCAAGTTCACATCAAGCGCACGCGGATCGAAGACCTGCGCCGGGGCGAGTTGATCGCCGCAGCGCATCGCGTGTTCATGCAGCACGGCCTGGGTGGCATGACCACCGCGCGCATCTGCGTCGAGGCGGGGATGTCTCCGGGAATATTGTCCTACTATTTCAAGGGTAAAGAGGATGTCCTCTTTGCAATGGTCCGGATGAACAACCGGGTCCTGATGGAGGACGTTGTGAAGCGGCTCACCGGGGCAAGTACGCGCTGGCAGCGGTTCCTTGCCATCATCGAAGGCAACTTTCCCGCTGGCGTCTACGAACAGAACGTCGCCAGCGCCTGGCTGTCTGTGGTGGCGGCCTCGTCCAGAAATGCGCGGTATGCAAGGTTGCAGGCGGTGTTCTACCGGCGACTCAGGTCAAACCTTCTGTCGGTCTTCAAAGAGGCGTTGGACGCCGACAGTTTGCCGCTGATGGAACGGACGGTCAGTTCTTTGATTGACGGTTTGTGGCTACGGAAGTCAGCGGGTGACCCGATGACGCGCGACGACGCCGTCGCCGCGCTGACATTGGTGGTCGAGGGGCTGCTCACCGAAGATCAGCTTCGCCAGTTGAAGGAAACCTGATCAGGCCGGCGACTTCGCAAACCGCAGGTAAGGCAGCTTGATGTCCAACTCGCCAAAGCGTTCCTTGGCCTGGTCGTTGTTCAGCGCCAGCGCCACGATCACGTCCTGCCCCGGAACCCAGTTGGCCGGGGTCGCCAGCGGCACGCCGTCGGTCTTCTGGATCGCATCCAGCGCGCGCAGAATCTCGGCGAAGTTGCGGCCCACAGACATCGGGTAAGTCATCGTCAGCCGCACCTTCTTGTCCGGGCCGATGATATAGACCGTCCGCACCGTTGCGGTGTTGGCCGGCGTGCGCCCCTCGGTCGGCAGGTAATATTCGGCGGGCAGCATGTCGTAGGCCTTGGCCACGGTCAGGCTGGTGTCGTCGATGATCGGGAAATCTGCCACCGCGCCGCCGAAGGCTTCGATGTCGCGCTTCCATTTCTCATGGTCCGACACGCCGTCGACCGACACGCCGATCACCTTGGTCTTGCGCTTGGCCCATTCGGCGGCCAGCTGCGCCACGGCGGCGAATTCCGTGGTGCAAACCGGAGTAAAGTCGCGCGGGTGACTGAAGATGATGCCGTAACTGTCACCCAGCCAGTCATGGAACCTGATCGTTCCAGCCGTGCTTTCGGCGGTGAAGTCGGGGGCGATATCGTTGATGCGGACGGCCATTTGGCACCTCTTGCGGTTGGAATCCTGTCTGGCAGGGAACATATGCCTATCGGAACAAGGTTTCATCCCCCTGCATTGCTGACGCCCCAAATAGGAAAGCGGTTCCACTACTGGAGTAGGAAACAGCCGGATTGTTCCGCGACCCTTACGGGCGCCTCAGTCGAACGTCCCCGTAACCCGGCCAAAAAGCATGAAGGCCCGCGCGGTGCGGGTGTCGGCCAGATCGGCCAGTTCCGCATCGCTTGCGTTTGGCTCGAAAGCCGCAACCGTCTTGTCGAAGCTGCGCAGGAAATGGTGGGCGGCATCGCGGAAGACGGGGTCGGTCTTCATCCGCGTCGCGGTCAGGGCCAGCGAGGTCCGGTCCCGGATCCCCCCCAAAGCCGCAATCGACCGCCCGCGTTCGCCACCGGCAAAGCGCCGCCACAGCTCGGGGTGGCACATATCGGGTTGCAGGTCGTCCATGTAGATGCCGTCCTGACTGAGCAGCGTCAGCACGTCCTGCGCCGCCCGGATCAGCTTGGCCGAAGTCCGATCCTCCAGTGCCAGCCGCAAGGCGCGGAAGCCTTCCCGGTCCTCGGGTGTTTCGGGGAATTGCAAAGCACGGATGAAATCGGCCACTGACAGGGGCGGACGAAAATCTTCCGCCGGGGTTCCCAGCGCCAGCGTCGGTTCTTCGGCGGCAGGTTCGGGCCGGGGCGTCACGAGGGCTGCCTTGCGGTCGGCGGACGGCACCGAAAGCGATGTATCCCGCCGCGAGGTAAAGGTCGCCAGCACCGTCTGGGCCTCCTTGGTCGAGGCGGCGATCTCGTCGATCTTCTTTTCGACCGAGGATTTCATCCCCGACCCCTGCGCCTGCGCCTGCACGTAACTGGACCGCATCGCATCCACCGTGGCCTGTAAACGCCCGGCTTCTGCCCGCAATTCACGGATCGATCGCAAGGTGATCACCACCGCCCAGATCAGCGCGATGGGCAGAAAGACCATCAGAAGCGTCATCACCAGCCCAAGCGTCCGGGTTTCGCTGCCCGGCGGCGTGATCAGCACGTATACGAGGATCAGGATCACCCAGACCAGGCTGAGGGCGACGCCTGCAATCTCCATCCCGCGCTTCGGGGGGGCGTCTGATTGTGCCAAACGACTCTGGCCAAGGCCGGTTTCACCTTTTGGCAGGTCCCGTGCCGGTTTCACCAGGGCACCCCCTGATCAGACATAGCGGATCGTCAGGATTTCATAGGACCGCGTTCCGCCCGGTGTCTTCACGTCGACGCTGTCGCCTTCTTCCTTGCCGATCAGGGCACGGGCCAGAGGCGAGCGAATGTTAAGAAGCATGTTTTCGATACTGGCTTCGGTTTCGCCCACGATCTGGTAGGTCTTTTCCTCGTTGCTGTCCTCATCGACCAGCGTCACGGTGGCCCCGAACTTGATTGATCCCGACAGCTTTGTCGGATCAATCACGTCAGCCAGCGAAAGACTACCTTCAAGCTCCTTGATCCGGCCTTCGATGAAGCCCTGCTTTTCGCGCGCGGCGTGGTATTCGGCGTTTTCCGAAAGGTCACCATGCTCGCGGGCTTCGGCGATGTCCCGGATGATCGCCGGACGGTCAACCGACTTCAGCTGCTTCAACTCGGCATCAAGCGCATCGTAGCCGCGCCGGGTCATCGGGATCTTTTCCATTGGCATTCCATAGTAAAAGAAGAAGTCACGGATCGGAGCGCGATCCATGACTTCGGACGTGTCTGACCCTCACCACACCCGATGAAGACCGCAAATGCAAGGGGTGATGCCGCCGGTGCGCGACGGTCGGTCGCCCGGAAGACAGAAAGAGTCGCGCGGCACTGCGCCCCATGCAGATGATGTTGCGTCACGGTTGACCTTGCGTCGCGCCTGCGGCAACAGGGAAACCGCGAAATGCCAGTGTTTCAGGGCCGGTCGGGGCCGCCCGGGGAAGGACAAGCGATGACTGCGATCCAGCGCGAGAAGATGGACTACGATGTCGTGATCGTCGGGGCGGGGCCTGCGGGTCTTGCGGCCGCGATCCGGCTGAAGCAGCTGGACCCGGAGCGGTCGGTCGTGGTGCTGGAAAAGGGGTCCGAAGTCGGGGCGCATATCCTTTCGGGCGCGGTGCTTGATCCATCGGGTCTGGATGCGCTGCTGCCCGACTGGCGGTCGATGGGCGCACCGATCAAGGTGGCGGTCAAGGAAGACAACTTCTACCTCCTTGGCCCCGCTGGCAAGGTCCGCATCCCGAACTGGCCGATGCCGCCCCTGATGTCCAACCACGGCAACTATATCGTCAGCATGGCCAACGTCTGCCGCTGGATGGCGGGCGTGGCCGAAGGCCTTGGCGTCGAGATTTTCCCCGGCATGGCGTGCTCGGAACTCGTCTACGAAGGCGACACCATCGTCGGCGTCGTCGCCGGTGAATTCGGCCGTGACCCCCAGACGCGCGAACCCGGCCCGTCCTATGAGCCCGGCATGGAACTGCGCGGCAAGTATGTCTTCCTGTCCGAAGGCGTGCGCGGCAGCCTGGCCAAAGAGGTGATCGAGAAATACCAGCTGTCCAAAGGCCATTGTCCGCAGAAATTCGGCCTTGGCATGAAGGAAATCTGGGAGATCGACCCCGCCAAACACCGCGAGGGGACCGTCACCCACACGATGGGCTGGCCTTTGGGCAAGAACGCAGGCGGCGGCAGCTTCATCTATCATCTTGAGAACAATCAGGTCTACGTCGGCTTTGTCGTCCACCTGAACTACGTGAACCCGCACCTCTACCCCTACATGGAATTCCAGCGCTTCAAGCACCACCCGATGGTCGCGGAACTTCTGAAGGGTGGCAAGCGCATCGCCTACGGTGCCCGCGCGATCAGCGAAGGCGGTTGGCAGTCGATCCCCAAGATGGTCGCCCCCGGGGTGGCACTTCTGGGATGCAGCGCGGGCCTGGTGAACGTCCCCCGCATCAAGGGCAACCACAACGCCATGCTCTCGGGCAAGGCCGCCGCCGAGGCCGCCCATGCCGCGATCACCGCAGGCCGTCAGGGCGACGAACTGACCACATACGAGACCGATGTCCGCACCGGCGCCATCGGGAAGGACCTGAAGAAGGTCCGCAACGTCAAACCCCTGTGGTCGCGCTACGGCCTGACCGCCAGCCTGATGGGCGGCGGCGTGGACATGTGGCTGAACACCATCGGCCTGACGGCGTTCGGCACCCTGCGCCACAAGAAATCCGAC
>JANMGI010000225.1:0-2349 GCA_031374565.1 Paracoccaceae bacterium
GCCTGATACCCCGCCGACCCCACGCTGGCGAGGATCTCGCCCGACGCATGGTCCGCCACAAGGATCGCCACCTGCAACTGCTCGCCCTTGCCCTCGACAGCCTCCAGCGCCAGCGTTTCCAGCTTCTTCTGCAACGCGCCGTCAATGGTCAGGTGGTGCGCCAAGGCCTGCGGCTGGTCGGCACGCGCGCGGTCTGCCAGATGCGGGGCCAGCGCCGGAAAGGCCTTGCGCAGCCCCGGCACCTCTTCGCGCAACGCGGCCTTGGCCTCATCCGGGTCGATCACCCCTTCCTGCACCGCCCGCGCCAGCACCCGGTTGCGCGCTGCTTCCGCCCGGTCGGCGGCCCGGTCCGGGCGGCGGCTTTCGGGGCTTTGGGGTATGGCGACCAGCAATGCCGCCTCGGCCGGGGTCAACCGGTAGGGTTCCTTGCCAAAGTAGCTGATCGAGGCGGCGCGCACCCCTTCGAGGTTCCCCCCGAAGGGTGCCAGATGCAGGTAAAGTTGCAGGATCTGAGCCTTCGACAGCCGACGCTCCAACGCCAGCGCGACCCGCATCTGCCGCAGCTTGCCGCCGACCTCGCCGGTCGTGCCTTCCTCCAGAAGCCGCGCGACCTGCATCGTTAGGGTGGAGCCACCCGAAACGACTCGCCCGTTCCACGCCGCCTGCAAGACCGCACGGATCACCGACTTCGGGTCCACCCCCACGTGCTGGTAAAAGCGCTTGTCCTCATATGCCAGCAGCATCTTCAGATAGAGCGGGTCGACCTTGTCCGGCGGCAGTGCAAGCCGCCAGCGGCCATCGGCCACTGTATAGGCGCGCAGAAGGTCGCCGTCGCGGTCCAGCACCTCGACCGACATCTCCAGCGCTAAGGGGGGCAGGACGGTCGCGTCGATCCATCGGTCAAAGCGGTCCCGGCCAAGGGCGGCAAGCCAGAGGCCAAGGGCAAGGACAACGACCCAGCGCGCGCGCATCATGAGCCTCGCGCCAAGAGTTCAAGTCTGGCACTTCCCTCCCCCCTTGTGGGGGAGGGTGAGGGAGGGGGTGAGCGCCGCATGCCGTCCATTCTGCTCACTTCGTGATCGTAACCTCAGCCGTCTCGCTTCGCGCCCGGAAGTCGGGGCGGTACATGTCCTCGACCGAGGCAGCCGCGTGGTGGAACGTGCCCGGAGACACCGCCCGCACCACATAGGCCAGCTTGAACGGCTGGTCCGAGGACCAGTCCACCGCCGTCAGGAACCGGTCCTGCCGGAACTCGCTGTGCGCAACTTCATTCAACGCATCCAGCCACGACAGCTCGGACGTCGAGCCCGCCGACATCAGGTTCGGGTTGTCGATCTCGAACCCTGCGGGCAAAGGATCGCTGACCATCAGCCGCGCCTCGCCGTAGCCGAAGGGCGTGACCTCCAGCACCGTCACCAGCCGCGTGCCCGCCGCCACCTTGTCCAGGGCCACTTTCTCGCCAGCCATGGTGTAGTAGGTCCGCGTGATCGCATAGCCGTTGCCCCCCGCCGGCTCCGGTTCCGACGGGACGCCATAGGTGGTGACCGTAACGGTCGTGTCCGTCCCGTCGTTCTTCACCACCACCGGCGTCACCGCGCCTGCATCCAGCACGCGGACCAAAGGCCCATCGGCAGGCTTGCCGTCGATGGTGATGCCCTCTGCCCCCGGCCGGTCGATCAGCGCGTTCGTCGCCAGAAGCGCCCAGGTCGCCTCCTGCGTCGACAGGTTCTGGCCTTGCTTGGCGATCCGGTCCGTCAACGCCTCGCGGTCCACGGCCTGCGACCCGGATTCCACCGCCAGCGTCAGCAAAGCCGCCGCATCGCGGTAGCGCGTGCCATAGTCCACCCGCCAGACTTGGCCGACTTCGGGCTCCAGCGCCTCCATCTTCGCCACGGCCTTGCGGAACATCGCATCCGCCCGGGCCTGATCGCCGTAGGACGCCAGCGCCGCCCCAAGTTGCGCCATCGCGATGGGGGTCGAGAAGTCATCCCCCTTCACATCGGCATAGTAGCGCAGGTCACCAATCGCCGCCGCACCCTCACGGGCTAGTACCATCAGCGCATAGGCCAAAGCCTCGCCACCACCGTTGGCGTCAGCGCTGAAATCCGCTGCGTAGTTCACCTGGTTACGCAGGTTCGCCAGCGCGTTCTTGAACGCGATGTCCGGCACCTGATAGCCTTGGGCCTTCGCCCGGCTCAGGAAGTCCGTCACGTAGGCATCCAGCCAGAAGTCGCCGTCGTAGGCTCCCCACAACCCGAAGCCCCCGCTTGCCGCCTGGTTGCCCAGGATCTCCACCACCGCCTCGTCGATGCGCTTCTGGATGTCGGCTGCGCCCTTCAGGTCCATCAC
>JANMGI010000272.1:0-2378 GCA_031374565.1 Paracoccaceae bacterium
GCCGATGGCGGCCAGAAAGTAGATCGAGGCGAGCGAGAGGGCATCAAGGCCAAGATCAGCGGCCTGCATCGCCCCGACCGTGGTGCCGATCCGCCCCAGCGCGGCCTGCGCGGCTGTGGTCACGGCGGCGTCGGGTTCGGCGTAGACCGCGTAGAACTTCGCGGCGGCAAGGGCGGCAGTCGCCTCGTCATCCGTCGCTGCGACCGGGACGGCACCAGATGCCTCCAACGCCGTGTAAGCACGGTCACGCGCGGGTTGCGAGTTCAACTCGGCCACCGGAATGCCGCCGACCATACCGTCCTGAAGGTTTGCCAGCAGTGCTGTGCGTTGCTCTTCCAGCGTCAACCGGGCTGGGGCGATATTGGCGGCGACGAGAAGGGCATAGGCCTCACCCTCGAGAATGTCGGTGCCCAGCCGCAGCTCGCGGGCGATGTTGCCGGGCGGAGGGGTGGCCGAAGCGACCCGCGTGGTGGCAAGCAGCGGGTTCAGCGCCCCACGCAGGTCAAGGCCGATGTCAGCGCCAAAGCCGTCGATGGCAGCCACGCGGGCGGCGGACGAGGGATCGAAGCGCAGCGTCAGCAGGCGTTCCAGCCGCTCCTTCTGTGCCTTCAACGCCGGGTCATCTTCACCCGCAATCGCCGCCCGCAAAGGTTCCAGCGCCTCGGGTTTCGGGTCTTTGGCAATAGAGGTCAAGGCCGCAGCCCGCTTCACCGGATCGGGGTCCGACAAGGTGAACTGCACCAGCGCCGTCGCAATCAGCCCGCGCACCCCGGCGTTGGGCTTCAGGTCGGTCAGGTCAGCTTTCGCGGCGGTTCCGGCAGGCAAGCCGTCCAGCGCTGTCAAGGCAAACCCTTCACCTTCCGCCACCGCGATGAACACCGCCGCATCGGATTTGCGGATCACCAGCCGCTTGTCCTCCCAGGCCGACAGGATGTCATCGGCCATCCCGTCGCCACTGGCCGCAAGTGCCGCAATCACCGGCCCGATGGTCTGGCGTGAGGGTTTTTCGATCAGCGCACGGTTTTCCTCGACAATCCGCGCCGCCTCCTGCGCAAGGGCGGGCAAGGGCGCAAGCCAGCAAAGGGCCGCAACAAGGATGGCGGTCAGGCGCATAGGAAATCCGGGGGGAAAAGGACTGTGGGAGGGGGTAGCCCTCCTCCCACGTGTCAGGTCAGTAGTTCGAGGTCATCTGAACGCAGGTGGACGTTTCCTTGTTGTACATCCCGCACTTCAGGTCCTTCCAGTCGGCCTCCAGCACCGCCGATTCCGGCAGGAAGTCGGTCCAGGCGTCGCCGGGGACCGGCTCGGTCTGGCTGATGATGTCGAACTGCCCATCGGCGCGGATCTCGCCGATCAGGACGGGCTTGGTCAGGTGGTGGTTCGCCAGCATTTCGGCCATTCCGCCGGTGAGGTTGGGGAATTTCTGCCCGATCATCGCGTCCGATACAGGATCGACTGCCGTGGTGCCTGCGGCCGTGACCGCGTTCACCCACATGTTGAAGCCGATGTAGTGCGCTTCCATCGGGTCGTTGGTGACGCGCTTGTCGTCCTTGATGTAGGCATGCCACGCCTCGATGAAGGCCTTGTTTTCGGGGGTGTCGGCCGACATGAAGTAGTTCCAGGCGGCCAGATGGCCGGCAAGGTTGGTGGTATCCAGACCTGAAAGCTCTTCCTCACCGACCGAGAAGGCGACGACCGGCAGCGTATCCGCCGTGACACCAGCCGCTGCCAGTTCCTTGTAGAAACCGATGTTCGCATCGCCGTTGATGGTCGAAATGACGCCGACCTTCTTGCCGTCGGCACCCAGCGCCACCACGTCGCCCACGATCTTGGACCAGTCGCTGTGACCGAACGGAGTGTAGTTGACGAAGATGTCTTCCTTCGGGATGCCCTTGGAGATCAGGTAGGCCTCAAGGATGTTGTTCGTGGTGCGCGGGTAGACATAGTCGGTGCCCAGAAGCGCGAATTTCTGCACCCCAAGCTCGTTCAGGTAATAGTCCACCGCCGGTATCGCCTGCTGGTTCGGGGCAGCACCGGTGTAGAACACATTCTTCGACGATTCCTCGCCTTCATACTGCACCGGGTAGAACAGCAAACCGTTCAGTTCCTCGATCACCGGCAGCACGGACTTGCGGCTGACGCTCGTCCAGCAGCCGAACATCACGTCCACCTTGTCGACAGTCAGCAACTCCCGCGCCTTTTCGGCGAAGAGCGGCCAGTCGGAAGCGGGGTCCACGACCACAGCCTCAAGCTGCTTGCCCAGAAGACCGCCCTTGGCGTTCTGCGCTTCGATCAGCATCAGCATGGTGTCTTTCAGCGTGGTTTCCGAAATCGCCATCGTGCCCGACAGTGAATGCAGCACGCCGACCTTGATCGTC